>NZ_CAJYDP010000007.1:0-203907 GCF_913757945.1 Methanoculleus sp. 10
GTGCTCACCGACGGCAACATCAACATCTTCGGGCCCGGATCGAAGATACGCTTCAACGAAGGAGCAGCAGAACTCGACCTTCCCGACACCTTCATCACGGCCGTGCCGGACCTCACCAACACAGGCCTCGGCTCCGGGACGCTTCAACTCGCGAACCCGCGCTACACCTGCGCAGAACCGGCCCTGGAGTTCCTCACCGCCGCCTGGGACCTCTCGTACACCGGGGCGGGAACCGTGACTGAGGTCGTGGAGTACTCAAACGACGGCGGCCTCTCCTGGGTGCGGTTCGACACCCTGACCGCAGGCAGCACCGCGACCGGGGGCGTCGCCACCCTTGATGTCCGGGACCTCCCGCCCGGGGAGTACCGGGTCCGGGTACGCGCCTCAGCAGATGACGCGCCCGACGCCGGGGTGCTCTTCCCCCCGATCCGGGTCGGAGAACGACAAACAGCGTATATCAAGCTCTCATAATTTTTTCAGGGTGCACCGGGTGCACCCGGGAAGAAATGACGGACCCAGCGGGAATTGAACCCGCGTCCTTGGGTTCGAAGCCCAAAAGGATGTCCTCTACCCCATGGGTCCCCACATGGGTTTCTATCATAAGTTATTAAGCGTTTTTATGCCAGTACTCTGTACAATGATCCTCTCATCCAGCGAAATTGTTCGCAGGCGCGAGGACGGCGATCTCGTCATCGAGCCGTACCACAGCGTATCCCAGCAGCCCGCATCATACGACCTCCGCGTGGCCGGGGCAACCGTGCTCCCGTGCAACGCATGCACCCTTGTCCCCTCGATCGAGCGGGTAGAACTCCCCGCCGACCTCGCGGCAACCCTCCGGTGCCGCTCCTCGCTCGCCCGCCGGGGCGTCATCCTCGGCGGCGGGTTTGTCGATCCCGGGTTTCGCGGCCAGCTGACCCTCTGCCTGACCAACATGGGGCCGGAACCCATAACCCTGGCTCCAGGAGACCGGATCGTCCAGATGGTCATCCAGGAAGTCAGAAACGGCGACCGGCTCTACCAGGGCAGATACCAGGACAGTCTTGGCGCGGTGCATACGCGATGAGCCCCTCCATACGCTCGGAACGGAAGTATCTTGAGCTCCTCCGGATCCTCGCGGAGTCGCACGAACCCCTGGGCGCAAAGAGGTTGAGCGAGAAGATGGCCGAGCGGGGGTTCGTCCTGAGCGACCGCGCCGTCCAGTACTACCTCCAGTACCTCGACGAGATGGGGTTCACGGAGAAGATCGGAAACCGGGGACGTATCCTCACCGAGGCAGGGACCGCCGAGAGCGAGAGCGCGCTCGTCGACGAACGGATCGGTTTCATCATATCGAGGCTCGAGCAGCTCTCCTTCCGGAGCACCTTCAACCCGGCGACCGGGACCGGAAGCGTCGCCTACAACCTCTCCTTCGTGCGGGAGGAGGACCTCCCGGGCGTCACGGCAGCCTTCGACGAGGTGGCAGAGAGCGGCTACGGGTTCCTCAGCACCTACCGGATCGTCGATGCCGACCCCCGGATACCTGACGGCCATGTCGGGATCATGACGGCCTGCAGCGTCACCCTCGACGGTGTCCTCCAGAAGATGGGCATACCCGCGAGGCTTGAGTACGCGGGGAGGATGGCCGTCGATGAGAACGGCTCTGCCGGGTTCCTCGACCTCATCGGCTACCGGGGAACCTCGGTCGACCCGCTCCACCTCTTCATATCCGCCGGGCTCACCGCGATCAACCGGCTGGTGACAACCCGGGCCGGTGTGGCGCTGGCAAACGTCCGTGCGGTCCCGGCGGCCGCGCGGGACCGGGTGGAGGAGGCTGCCGGCCTGATGATGGAGTGCGGGTTCACCTTCCCTGCCGGGAACGGGATCGGGGAGTTCAACCTCCCGAGGCACCCCTACCGGCTCTCCGTCGTCGCCTTCAGCGGCATGAACATGGTGGCAAACGCCGTTGAGAAGGGCTACGCCATCAGGACCGAGATCGGTGCCGGGACCATACCATTTGAAAGAATAACGGGTGCTACCGGATCCAGGTGATCCCGCCGTCGTCGCGGTCGTCGTCCGGTTTCTTCTCCACTTTCTTCTTCGGCCGCTCGACTGCATCGATCACATCGAGCCTCCCGCGGGAGGGGTCCACCTCCTTCGGGCGGGGTCCCCCGCGGCCGAACCCCCGGCCGGTCTGATCCAGCGGGGCGTCCTTCGGTGCGGGAGCCGCCCCGCGCATCTGCAGACCGGGCTCATCGAGGATCCCGTCGCGTGGCCGCCGCACCCCGCGGTCCAGCACAACCGCATCGCCGGTGAGCGCCCCGTCCTTCGGGCGCTGTACCGGGCGGACGGGTGCGGAGTAGAGCACTGCATCGTCTTTTGGGGCGTTTTTCGCGATGTTGATGCCCTTTGGGCCGAAGGCGGAATTCTTCGGCGCAGGCATAGACGAGGTGACCGATGCCGACCCGGTGAGGTCAATCTCCCGCCCGCCCTGTTTCGGGGGAAGGATGACGGCGCCGTCATCATGGTTCTTCGCGGCTCTCGGGAGCATATCGATGGTGTCATCTCTGCCCGCATCACCGCTTCTGCCGCTGCCCGTAAGCACGATCATCTCGTCCTTTCCTGCTGTAGACTGTTCTGCCATAGAGTCACTCTCCTCGAGAAACGCCGATTCAAGGGGGGAGGCGAACTCCAGGGCATCTCCCTCCTCCTCCGGCACCTCCGGAGCGCCCCCCGGTGCCCGGGCTCTCTCCTCTTCGGCCCTCAGCGCCTCTTCCTCGCACTCGAGCCGGTACTCGGCCCGGATCTCCCGGAGATCTTCGACGCGGGGAACGTTCGCGAGCCCCGAGAGCACGATGATGATCCCGACAAACGATGTGTTCTTCACGGGGTAGTCGCCGGAACGCATCTCGAGGCCGGCGATGTTCCGGTCGATCCACTTCCTGACGGTCTGGAACCCCTTCATCGAGAGTTCGGCAGAAGGCCCCGCGATCAGGACGAGCGCCTTGTCGGCGCTCGTGAGGTCGCAGGGGACCGATACCTCCTCATAGACCGCCTTCTTCGCGAGCGAGACGATCCGGGCCGCCTTCTCCTGGGAGCCCTGGATGAAGTACTTCAGCGATCGCCGCCGGTAGATCCGGTCCAGCCACCCGGACGGCAGGCGTTCGGCGGCGTAGCCGACCGCAACGAGGCCGTTCCCTTTCAGGGTGTTGAGCACCTCCCCGGCATCCAGGACAACCTCGGCGACGTCGAGTCCGGACTCGTTGAACTCGCCGGCGCGGAGGAGGAGGCCGATCTGGCGGGCGATCCGCTCGTTGAGCAGGCCGTATTGGGTCCGCGGGTCGAGCGCCCCCGGACGCGGGTTCCGGCGCAGCTGGTCCATGATCCCGGCATTCTCCTTTCCGGCCGCGGCCGCGGCAGCCCTGATCTTCTGCGACCAGGTCTCGTTATCGAAGAGGATGACGGCATCGACAAGCCCCCGAAGCGTATCGAGGTCGTCGGCGGCCTTTGCCGAGACCCGCTTCCCCTCGTTGAGGCACGGCAGGACGGCGAGGGCGAAGATCGGCTCCATATAGGACTTCCGGAGTTCGCCGATGATGAGCGGCGCGATATCGGCGACGTTGCCCCCGAGCCCGCAACAGAGCAGGATGGCATCGATCTCCATTGTGTCCATGCCCTGGATGCGGGTCATGACCTCCTCGATATCGATCACGTTCACGATCTCGCCCTGGCCCGCCGGGTCGATCCTCGGGAAGAAGATCCTCGCGGGATCCGGGAGGTGACGGAGCTGGATCAGGGAGTTCGGGTCGATGTCGATTGCTACCGCACTCATGCAGCAGACTTTGCTCCGCCTGTCATGGTCGTAGAGGTTATCCACAACCCGTGACCCCGCGCCCCCGAGCCCGATCGCCAGCACCCGCATACTGTTCTACTCCCCGATCCTCGAACCTTCGCATGCCCGGGATGACCGTTGACGCGAAAAAGAGCGCGCATATCACCCGGAACTACTGATGAGTATGTGGGCAGACAAACTTATATATTTCTGTACGTCCCCGGGCCCCGGAGCGCATCCGTTCACAAACGTTCCATATTTGAATTTTCCGGTTTCATTTCCCCGCGCTGGCGTCCCCTGCAGGATAAGAGAGAACAGTCACCGGATGCCCTTCTAAACCCGTTACATCCCTCCATTTTGCACTACATGTGCGGTACGTGTCGTTTAGCGAGCACAAAATGGTAATATATATAACTCTCTGCACGTAACTACTCAATGAGGTGCATAGCCTTGACTACATATGGAATTGAATTTGTGCCCGGAGCAGTCAACGTCAAGCAGGTGGTGACCTACACCAAGCTTGCAGAGTCGAAGGATATCGACTATGCTTGGATCACCAACCACTACAACAACCGTCATGCATACCCGACCCTCGCCATGATCGCGGCGAACACCGACACGATCAAGATGGGGCCGGGCATCATGAATACGTTCACCGATACCCCCGCAGCCATCGCATCCTTCATGGCTACCTTAAACGAGATCTCCGACGGACGTGCCGTCCTCGGCATCGGACCCGGCGACCTCTCGACACTCCCGAAGCTCGCCATCGACCCCGCAAAGCCCGTCGCCCGCCTGAAAGAGGGTGTCGAGCAGATCAAGAAACTCCTCACCGGTGAGGAGGTCAAGAAGACCGGCAACATGGAGTTCTTCGACTACGACGGCGCCAAGCTGACCGGTGTCACCCTGCCCGGCAAGAAGGGCATCCCCGTCTACATCGGTGCCCAGGGGCCCAAGATGCTCGAACTTGCCGGCGAGGTCGGTGAGGGAGCCCTGATCAACGCCTCGAACCCCAAGGACTTCGATATTGCCATCCCGATCATCAAGCAGGCGATGGAGAAGGTCGGCAAGAAGAAATTCGACGTCGGCGCCTACACCGCCATGTCCATCGACAGGGACGAGAAGAAGGCCCGGAACGCCGCAAAGATTGTAGCTGCATTCATCGCCGCAGGCTCCCCGCCCCCGCTCCTGCAGCGCCACGGCCTCGACCTCAACAACGTCGCGAAGATCAAGGAGGCGCTCGGCCGCTTCGACTTCAAGACCGTCGGCGGACTCGTTACCGACAAGGAGATCGACGCCTTCACCATCGCCGGAACCCCAGATATGGTCAAGCAGAAGTGCGAGGATCTCGCAAAGTCCGGAGTTACCCAGATCATCTTCGGCTCGCCGCTCGGCCCCGACATGACCAACTCCATCCGCCTGCTCGGCAAGTACATTGTCTAAAGCGGGAAAACCCTCATCATTTTTTCTCGGAAACGTTCAGGCCCCGGCGAAGAGCTCGTGCGGGCCGATCCACAGGCACCCCCGGGTTTTCCGGGCACCATACGTCCCACGAGGAGCCCCCGGCCTCCATCGCCGGCAACCCGGACAGGGTTTTATAGGGTCGGCGCGCCAATCGGAATACGAAGGGTCATGTTCACCACCCGCGAGATCCGGACCAAGCGAGGAGTCCTCCAGTACCGCCGGGAGTCCCTCACCGGTATCCGGTGCCGGATCAGTCCCGTCCGGGTCGAACGGCAGATCGACACCGCTCCCGCCCTGTCCCCCTCCCGTGAAGGTTGTCCGTTCTGCCCCGATACCATAAATGTCTCCACCCCGACGTTTGAGGACGGCAGCCGCCTCCGGTGCGGGGAGAGCGTAACGTTCCCGAACCTCTACCCGTTTGCAGAGCACCACGTGGTCACGGTGATCACGCCCGACCACGCGGCCGGCCGGTTCAGCGTCCGGTGCCTCGCCGACGCCATATCCGGCACGGCAGAAGCCCTGTCCCGGTCTTCCGGCTACGCGAGCATCAACTGGAACTACCTCCCTTCGGCCGGTGCGAGCATCGTCCACCCACACCTGCAGGGCATCGCCGACCCGGAGCCCACCTGCCTTGCGGGCCTCTACATCGCCGCCGGCCGCCGGTATCTTGCCGACCACGGCCGCCTCTACTGGGACGACCTGGTGGAGCGCGAGCGCTGCTCCGGCCGGTTCCTCTTCGAGGACGAGATCTTCTGGTCGGCAAGCCCCGTCCCCCTCGGCGAACGGGAGGTGCGGGGGATCCTCCCGGTATCGACGCTTGCCGACCTCGGACCCTACATCGAGCCGCTGGCCGACGGGATCCTCCGGGTCATCGAGTTCTACCGGGGCCTCGGGACGCACGCCTTCAATGCCGCGATCTTCTTTGACGCCCCCCGGGTGGGGCGGGGCCACCGGGCATTCTGCTCCCTCATCGCGCGGTTAAACCCAAACAGTCTCTCCATGTGCGACTCGGCGTTCATGGAGCGGCTGCACCTGGAGCCGGTCATCCTGACGCTCCCGGAAGACCTGGGCACGCTCTTTTCGGGCGGGAAGTGATACAGCGCTTCGCACGGGACCGCCGGTATCCCTTCACCGTTACTTTGCGCGGAGGATGCGAAGGAGCGTTTTACGCCCGTCTACCAATCTTCGCGAACTTCCGCGGCAACGCGAGAGGTACCTGGTGCGGATAGCGATAGAGCCTCGCGCGAAGGGTGCGAAGCCGCGGGGGAGCGTTGCTCACGACGATCCACCGATCTTTGCGCTCTTTGCGACAACGCGTGATCCGACCTGCGCGGTTCATCGGCGGTCCGCCCGGGCGCCGGACCACCCGGAATTAGATGACCCGATGCAGTAACTTCGCCGATCCAGAGATCATATCACAGCGAGAACACGAAAAAAGGGAAGTGCTATTGAATTTACTCGGGTTTGCTGATGAGTTTCGTCTTCGAGACGATCTCGCCAGTCTTCTTGTGGGGCTTCCTGATCACGCCGTCCATGGCCTTCTCGAGCTCACGGGCCTCCTCGCAGAGGTACATGGCCTGGCGCATCATCTCGTGAGCGCTTGAGACGATCGGGATGTACTTCTCCCACTCCTTCGTCATGAAGCAGCCCTTGACGTTGACGCCGGCAACCGACTGTGCGATCTCGTAGGCGGCACGGGCCTTCGCGAGCGCGTAGGGGTTGCTGAACTCGCCCTCCACGGCCTTGTCGGAGGTCATGACGACCTTCGGGAGCGCAAGGTCCGCGCCCTTCTTGCCTGCCTTCACCTGGTCGATCACCTTGTCGAGTTCCAGCTGCATCTTGCGGAACGCGCCGGTGATGGCGAGGACCTTGACGAGGTTCCCGTTGTAATCCGCCATCTCGATGGGGTCGAGGAATTCACGGCGGGCGCCGATCATGGCGTCGGCCTTCATGATGATGTAGCCGAAGTTGCTCGCCTTGAGCGCCTCGAACTGCTCCTTCTTGGTGGTGACGTCGTCGGTGATGACGATGCAGGGGATTCCGGCCGCTGCGAGGTCCTCACGGGCCTTGGTGGGTCCGGGGAGGATACCGTTCGGGGAGACGACGATACAGAAGTCCGGGCCCCATGCCTTCATGTTGCTGACCACGCGGTCAATATCCTCAGGCTGCAGCTTCGTGCCGGAGGTTGCCATGAAGGTGATCATATCCTCACGGTCGGCACGCTCGTCGAGGAGGAGTTCACCCATTACACCGCTGGCGATATTTCCCAGTTTCGCAATTCCAACTTTAACAACCACTTTAACACCTCTCAAAATTTGAGAACACGATAGTATCGCCAAGTTCTCATATAAACATTTTGAAATGGCCCCGAAAAGTGCGGTCGAAGAGGGGTGGTTAAGGAAAAGTGTTTAAATTTATCACGACCATATATAATCCTGATGAAACAAGGTCTGCTTACCGATCGCCAGAAGGAAGTGTTGCGTTACCGGAAGAAAGGACTGACGCAACAACAGATCGCGGACATTATAAAAACCTCAAAGGCAAACGTCTGTACCATCGAGAAGGCCGCTCTCGAGAATATAGCGCGTGCGCGTGAGACGCTTGAGTTTCTCTATACACTCGACGCCGCACACCTCTGCACGCTCGAGGGCGGCCTCGACCTGCTCAAAGCTCCCGAGGTCATCTACGCCGAAGCCGAGAAGATGGGGGTAAAAGTCAAGTATGACACGATATCGCTCATCAACAGGCTCAGGGATGCAAATCCTGATCGGTTCAGGGGCAGGCAGGTCCGTGACGATGTCGAGGTCTACATCAACCAGGACGGCGATCTGTACTTTGGATGACGCGGACCCCGGGGCGCGCACACGCGCGGGTCATGTGCCAGGGTGGCCCGGCCGGAGCGGGAGCCCTGAAAATGGGAGTCTTTCGCCTGTTTTGCGGCAACACCATCCTCGCAGCCCTTCGTTCATCCAGTCGGCCGTTCAGTCCGGGGGGCCGGTGCCGCGCCTGCAGCACCACCCATCCGGCGCAAATTTTTGGGAGAACGGATAACAAGGTTTATATCTCCTTTTAAGTAATGTTTAAGAAACCGCTCTGTACAATCCTGCCCGGACCCGGGGAGTGATCGGCACTTTACGTGCCTCCGATCTCCGGGAACTCTCTGGATCCGTAAGATAACCGGATCAGAGACCCGCGGCAGGAGGGTGCAGGAGGTACCAGACAAAGCGAAGGACGAACCCTCCTCACGGAGGGCCGATGTCGATACGGAGTTGTGCTCGTCACAACGGGATGACAGGAGCTGGATCTGATCGAGACGCTGGGCCAACGCCAGTGCAGCGCGCCCGGTTCCGGGAACTCTCTTCCCGGAAGCGTCAGAGAGTCAGGATCTATTGGCGACGACTGGAGCGTACCCGGGTGGCACACCTGGGCCGGCAGCGGAGAGCGATCGGGATGTGGAGCAGGAGACAGACGTCTCCCCCGTCCTCACGCTCCGCTGCCTCCATCAACTGTTTCCCTTCACATCCGGGCGTTTTCGCCCGGATGTTCGATGTCCTGCCCGGTATGGGTTCGCCAGAAGACCGATCGTGCCGGTGCGTCCGGCACGGGATTCGGCGCACGCATCGCCCTGCAGCAGGCCTGCAGGGCAGTGCATCACACTACAACGCACGAAGGGTTGATTGAAACATGCCGAAGTTTAACAGGCCACGCAGAGGATCCCTCGCGTACAGCCCGCGAAAACGGGCAAAGAGCCCGGTTCCCCGGTATGGCTCATGGCCGGAGTACAAGGGAGCCCCGGCCGTGCAGGGATTTGCAGGGTACAAGGTGGGGATGACCCACGTCATCATGGTGGACGACCACAAGAGCAGCCCCACCGAAGGCAGGGATGTGATGGTGCCGGTGACTGTGGTTGAGGTCCCGCCCATGCGGGTGGCAGGCGTGCGCGCATACTGCGAGGATACCTACGGGAAGCACGCGCTGACCGAGGCCTGGACGACCGACCTCGATGGGGAGTTGTCCCGGCGGATCAACGTCCCGAAGAACCACGACACCGCCGCGGCCCTTGAGGCCATCCGGAACGCAATCGGCGAGGGCAGGGTCACGGAACTCTACGCCCTCACCTACACCCGGCCCATGGAACTCACCGGCGTCCCGAAGAAGGTCCCCGACCTGATGGAGATGCGGATCGCCGGCGGAAGCCTTGACGACCAGATCGCCTACGCCGCCGGGATCCTCGGGAAAGAGGTTACGATCTCCGGGAACCTCAAGGTCGGCGAATACGTCGACGTGACTGCCGTCACCACCGGTAAGGGCACCGAAGGGCCCGTAAAGCGCTGGGGCGTCCAGGTCCGGAAGCGGAAACACTCCCGGGGCGGCAAAAAGCGCCACATCGGCAACCTCGGCCCGTGGCACCCGCACCACGTCCGGTGGCAGGTGCCCCAGATGGGCCAGATGGGCTACCAGCAGCGCACCGAGTTCAACAAACGGATCTTGAAGATCGGTGCGAACGGCGATGAGATAACCCCGGCAGGCGGCTTCCTCCACTACGGCCTCGTGCGCGGTCCTTACGTGCTGATCAAGGGTTCCGTCCCCGGGCCGAACAAGCGTCTCGTCCGGATACGGCCCGCGATACGGCTCGGTGAACACACCATCCGCACGCCGACGATCAGCTTTGTCAGCGCGCAGAGCAAGCAGGGGTGAGCAGCGATGAAGGCACAGGTTCGAACACTGACAGGCGAGATCGCCCACGAGATCGATCTCCCGGAAATATTCAATGAAGAGTACAGGCCCGACCTGATTAAGCGGGCAGTCCTCGCGCTCCAGAGCACCCGGTTCCAGCCGCACGGGACAGACCCCTATGCCGGCATCCGCACCTCGGCAGAGTCCTGGGGTAGCGGGCGGGGTGTCGCTCAGGTCCCCCGCTTAAAGAACGGAAGCAGGGTGGCCCGGGTTCCGCAGGCAACCGGCGGGCGTGCAGCCCATCCCCCGAAGGTCGCAAAGATCCTCGTCAAGGAGATCAACAGAAAAGAGAAGCAGAAGGCTCTCCGGTCTGCAATCGCAGCCAGCACGTCCCAGGACCTCGTCCGCGGGCGCGGGCACCTCTTTGAGGGCGACCTCCCGCTGGTCTTTGAGGACCGGTTCGAGGAGGTCACCCGGACGGGCGACGTCATCGCGGCGCTCTCTGCACTCGGAGTCTACGCCGATGTCGAGCGGGCAAAGGGCAGCAGGAAGGTCCGCGCAGGGCGCGGCACCATGCGCGGCCGCCGCTACAAGCAGCGCAAGAGCATTCTCATCGTCACCGGGAACGAACCGCTCAGGGCGGCCCGGAACCTTGCCGGCGTCGATGTTGTGGCGGTCAACCAGCTCAACACCGAACTGCTCGCACCCGGCACGCAGGCAGGACGCCTGACGGTCTGGACGGAGTCTGCAATCAGGAGGCTGGAGGAGTTCTCATGACACTGAAACACCCGTTCGTTACTGAAAAGGCAACGATGATGCTCGAAGGCGAGAACAAACTCCAGTTTATCGTGCAGAGGAACGCCACGAAGTCGGAGATCAAGCGCGAGTTGGAGTCGGCCTTCGAGCAGGACGTGGCCGAGATCCGAACCATGATGACGATGAAAGGCGAAAAGAAGGCCATTGTAAAGTTTTCGGATGAAAAGGCGGCTGAAGAGATCCTCAGCCGGCTGGGAATAATGTAAGGTGAGTGACGATGGCACACCGAATTATAGCGCAGAACCGCGGTAAAGGCGGTCCGACCTACCGTGCACCGTCGCACCGGTATAAGGCCGAGCTCCGGCACGCCGGGAAGAACACCGCCCTGATCTCCGGGCGCGTCGTCGATATAGAGCACGACCCCGCCCGCCACGCGCCGATCGCTCTCACCAGGCTCGAAGACGGCCGGAAGGTCTACGTCCTTGCCACCGAAGGGCTCGGTGTCGGGGATACGGTCACCTGGGGGCCGGGAGGCGCCGTGAAGAACGGAAACACCCTGCCGCTCCAGGAGATTCCGGTCGGTGCATACATCTGCAACATCGAGGCCAGGCCCAACGACGGCGGCAGGTTCGTCCGCGCAAGCGGCGTCCAGGCCCTCGTCATCGGGAAGGCCGACGACGGCAGAGTCGGCGTCCGGATGCCAAGCGGCAAGAACAAGTGGTTCAGCGGTGTCTGCATGGCAACCGTCGGTATCGTTGCCGGCGGCGGACGGGGCGAGAAACCGTTCGCCAAGGCAGGAAAGAAGCACTTCCATGTCAAGTCCTCCGCCGAGAAGTGGCCCCGCGTCAAGGGTGTCTGCATGAACGTCATCGACCACCCGTTCGGTGGCGGCGGTCACCAGCACTGCGGGCGGCCAAAGACTGTATCCCACGGAACGTCCCCGGGGAGGAAGGTAGGGCATATTGCCGCCCGGAGAACCGGCAAGTGGAAGAAGTGAGGGGTGAATCATGGCAAAGAAGATACAAAAACGAATGCCGCGGCGGCGTGAGGAGTTCACCTATCGCGGCCACTCCGTTGAGGACCTGCAGCAGATGGCTCTCTCCGAGCTGCTGCCGATCATGCCGGCCCGGGCACGCAGGAAGTTTGACCGGGGTCTCTCCCGGGAGCACGAGAAACTCCTTGCCGATGTCCGGTCGGGGGATGAGACCATCCGCACCCACCTGCGTGACATGATCGTCATGCCCGAGATGATCGGGAAGACAATCCTGATCCACAACGGGAAGGAGTTCCAGAAGGTGGAGATCCAGCCTGAGGCGGTCTTCCACTACCTTGGAGAGTTTGCACTGACCCGTAAGAGGGTCTCCCACGGCAGCGCCGGTATCGGTGCAACCCGGTCGAGCAAGTACGTCCCGCTGAAGTGATGGCTATGGCAAGAACTGAATATTCAGCAAAGATTGAGGGGGAGAACGTCGCTCGCGCAAAGGCGAACGAACTTCCCGTCTCACCCAAGCACTCGATCGAGATTGCCAGGTTCATCCGGACGATGACCACCACCGAAGCAAAGGCGTACCTCGCAGATGTGGTGGAGCTGAAGAAGGCCATCCCCTTCAAGCGGTTCAACCGGAACGTCGCCCACAAACGGGGCCTCGACCGGTGGGCGGCGGGCCGGTACCCGGTCAAGGCCGCGGAAGCCTACATCAGGCTGCTTGAGTCCGTCGAGAAGAACGCCGAGTACATCGGCCTTGATACCGAAAACCTCCGGATCGACCACGTCGCCGCGAACACGGGCCGTGGTCTCCGGGCCTTCTTCCCGCGTGCGATGGGCCGCGCCACCCCGAAGCGCAGGGAGACCGTGAACATCGAGATCGTTGTGACCGAGGTGGCGTAATGGCAATCGAGAAGAAGTTTATCACTGACGGCGTGCGCAACGTTCGCGTCGAGAAGTTCCTCACGAAGGAACTCAAACGGGCCGGGTACGGCGGCATGGATATCACCCGGACGCCGCTCGGCACCCAGGTGACCATCTTTGCGGAGAAACCCGGCATCGTGATCGGGAAGGGCGGCAAACAGGTCCGCCAACTCACCCAGGATCTCGCTACCACCTACGATATCGAGTCGCCGCAGGTGGAGGTCCAGCAGGTCCAGAACCCCAACTTCAACGCCCAGATCATGGCGGAGCGGCTGGCAAACGCCCTTGAGCGTGGCTGGTACTTCCGGAAGGCCGGACAGAGCACGATCCGCCGGGTGATGGAATCCGGTGCGCTCGGCTGCGAGATCATCATCGCCGGGAAACTGACCGGCGCCCGGGCACGGACCCAGAAGTTCACCGAGGGCTACGTCAAGCACTGTGGCGAGCCCAGCGAGACGATCGTCGAGAAGGGCTACGCTATCGCCGTCAAGAAACTCGGGACCATCGGGGTCCAGGTCAAGATCGTCCCGCCGGGTGCGCGGCTGCCCGACACTTTCGACGTCCTTGCACCCGCGCCGAAGCAGGCCCCGGCCAAGCCCGCCGAGCCCGAAGAGGTCGGCGACGAGGAGTTCGAGGAAGAGTTCGAGGCGATCCCCGGCGAGGAGTACATGGAGGAGAGATAAATGGCAATCTTTCGCGCACAGGAAGTGAGACAACTCTCCGATACCGAACTCCTCGAGCAGGAGCAGAAACTCTCCCTTGAACTGATCCAGGAGCGGGGAAAAGTCAGCGCCGGCGGTGCCACCGAGAACCCCGGGAGGATCCGCGAGATCCGGAGGACGATCGCGCGTATCCGGACCGAGCAGAACGCACGGAGGACCGCATGATCTCTCCCCAGAACGTCCTGCGGCACGAGTTGATCGGCCTCGACGTTCTGGTCGCCCGCGCAAGCAACCCGGGTCATGTCGGGGTGTCCGGTCGCATCATCGATGAGACGAAAAACACCCTGGTCATCCTGACCGGGCGGGGAGAGACGCGGATTCCAAAACGGTTCAGCGTATTCCGCATCCGGCTCCCTGACGGCACGACCGTCGAGATCGATGGTTCGAGCCTGGAGACACAGCCGGAACGGCGGATCAGTATGCGCATCAGATAAGCGAGGATAAATATGGCACGAAACATTGGGTTAGACGTCGCCGTTCCGGAAACGGAATGTGAGGACGCAAATTGTCCGTTTCACGGCACTTTGCCGGTACGCGGCCAGGTGATTACCGGCAAAGTCGTGAGCGACCGTATGAACGGTACCGTCGTCGTGGAGCGTGAGTTCCTCCACTACGTCAAGAAATATAAGCGGTACGAGAAGCGCAGGTCCCGGTATCATGCCCACAGCACGCCCTGCATCAACGCGGGCGTCGGCGATGTGGTCCGGATTGCGGAGTGCCGCCCGCTCTCGAAGACCAAGAACTTTGTGGTGGTTGAGGTGATGAAGGAATGAAGGCGATGCAGTCGACCATTCCGCGTGCCCTCGCCACCGGCTCCCGGATGGTCTGCTCCGACAACACCGGCGCACGCCTTGTGGAGATCGTCTCGGTCGACGGCTACCACGGTGTCCGGCGGCGGCAGCCCTGCATGGGCGTCGGCGACGTCGCGACCGTGAGCGTCAAGAAGGGCACCCCCGACATGCGGAGGAAACTTGAGAAGGCGGTCGTCATCCGGCAGAAGAAGGAGATTCGCCGGCCGAACGGCATCCGGCTCTCGTTCGAGGACAACGCCATGGTGCTCATCAACGAGCGCGGCGAGCCGAAGGGAACCGAGATCAAGGGCCCTGTCCCCCGCGAGATCGCTGAGCGGTTCCCAAAGATCGCCTCCATGGCGACGATCATCGTGTAAGGTGTGGTGAAGGATGGTACGCATAGTCAGCAAACAACCGAGAAAACAGCGTAAGGCACGTTACAACGCGCCGAACCACACTCGGGGCCGCTTCCTCTCCGCATCGCTCGCCCCCGACCTCCGCGGGAAGTATAACGCCCGGAGGACCCGTGTGGTCAAGGGCGACACCGTGAAGGTGCTCCGTGGCGACTTCGCCGGTGAAGAAGGCGTCGTCGACGCGGTCGATATGAAGATGTGCCGGCTGGTCGTGCACGGCGTGATGGTGACCAAATCCGACGGAACTGAGGTTCCCCGGCCGGTCGACCCCTCGAACGTGCAGATCACGAAGCTCAACCTGAAAGACAAACTCCGTGAGGAGAGACTCGGAGGCGGAGCATAATGTCCAATCATCTCAAACGACTGGTAGCGCCAGGATCCTGGCATATCCCGAAGAAGGTACAGAAATTCGTCATGAAGACCGCCCCGGGCCCCCACAGCGCCGGAGCCCTGCCGGTCGGTGTCTGGCTCCGCGAGCATATCGGCCTTGCACAGAATGCAAGCGAGGTCCGTAAGATCCTCTACCAGCGCGACATCATCGTCAACGGACGGGCCTGCAGGAACCCCCAGATGGGTCTAGGTGTCTTTGACATCGTCTCGATCCCGAAACTCGGGAAGCACTACCGCATCCAGCTCGACAAGCGGGGCAACCTGATTGCCGTTGAGATCTCTGCGGAGTCCGCGAAAACCCGGCTCTGCAAGGTGCAGAACAAGACCACCGTCAAGGGCGGCAGGGTGCAGCTGAACCTTGCGTTCGGCGCAAACATCCTTGCCGACAACACCTACAGGGCAAAAGACTCCATCGTCGTGACCCTTGGAACGGACGGCGAAGACCGGTTCCGGATCGTCGACCACTTCCCCTTCGCGGAAGGCAACGTGGCCATGATCGTCGGCGGGAAGCACTCCGGGAAGGTCGCGAGGATCGTCGAGATCACGAGGACCGCGAGCTCCGTCCCGAACCGGGTGATCCTTGTGGACGACTCGGCCGGCGAACGGTTCGAGACCATCGAGGAGTACGTCTTCATGGTCGGCCGCTCCGCGATTGCACCCGAACTGGAGGCCTCGGCATGAGCGCGATGAAGGATGTCTACATCGACAAGGTCGTCGTGCATATGGGCGTCGGGGAGAGCGGTGAGCGGCTGGTCAAGGCCGAGGATCTCGTGAAGAAGATCACCGGCCAGAAACCCGTCCGCACCATCGCAAAGCGGACCCAGCCGGCATTCGGTATCAGGAAGGGCGCACCCATCGGGTGCAAGGTCACCCTGCGCCGGGAGAACGCCGAGAAGTTTGTCGAGACCGCGCTCAACATCATCGAGCGGCACCTTGCCGTCTCGCAGTTCGACCGGACGGGCAACGTCTCCTTCGGCATCGAAGAACACACGGACTTTCCCGGCATGGCCTATGACCCGGCAATCGGTATCTTCGGCATGGACGTCAACGTGGTGCTCGAGCGCAGAGGCGTGCGGATCGCAAGGAGAAGCGTCGAGCGCAGGAAATTGCCGGCAAAGCAGAGAGTGAATCAGGATGAAGCCATCGCGTTCATGCGCGAGCGCTACCAGGTGGAGGTGTAAGGTATGGCAGAAGAGTCAGGTGCATCTGCTCCGGGCGAGGGCGTAAAGAAGTTCGGCCGTGGCGCGAACGAGTGCCGCATCTGCGGCCGGAAGCAGGGCCTTGTGCGTAAATACGGCATCTATTTCTGCCGCCAGTGCTTCCGCGAGTGGGCCGGGAAGATGGGCTTCAAGAAGATGAACTAGGGGTGAGAGAATATGGCACGACTGAATCCAATCGCTGACGCGATGAGCACGATCAAGAATGCCGGCGACGCTGGAAAGAGCGAGGTTATTGTCGAACCTGCCGGCAAGCTCCTGGGCGCAATGCTCCGCGTTATGCAGGAAAACGGCTTTATCGGCGGCTTCGAGTTCATCGAAGACGGCCGTGGCGGCCAGTTCCGGGTCCAGCTCTCCGGAACGATCAATAAGTGTGGCGCCATCACCCCCCGGTTCTCGGTGGGAATGGCTGATATGGAATACTGGGAGTCGCAGTACCTCCCCGCAAAGAACTTCGGTATCCTGATCGTCTCGACCTCGAAGGGAGTCGTCTCCCACGAGCAGGCCCGGGGCGAGGGTGTCGGCGGGCAGCTGCTGGGATACGTCTACTGACGGAGGAGAGGCTTATGGGAATAACACGACAGGTCGAGATCCCTCCCGGTGTGAACGTCGCGCTCGAAGGCAACGCGCTCACGGTCTCAGGACCGAAGGGCACGCTGGTCCGTGACATGCGTTTCCCGCAGATCGACGTCAGGATTGAAGACGGCGAAGTCGTCGTCTCCACGGCATCCGACAAGAAGCGGTTCCTCGCCATGAGCGGCACGCTCGAGGCACATGTGAAGAGCATGGTCCGGGGTGTCGTCGAAGGCTACGAGTACCGTATGAAAGTGGTCTACAGCCACTTCCCGATCCAGCTCAAACTGCAGGGCAACCGCCTCGAGATCGGCAACTTCCTCGGCGAGAAGCAGCCCCGGGCAGCGAAGATCATCGAGGGCGTCACCGTCAAGATTGGAAACGACGAGGTGACTCTCACCGGTATCGACAAGGAGAAGGTGGGCAACACGGCCGCAAACATCGAGCACGCGACGAAGATCACGAAGCGTGATCCCCGGGTGTTCCAGGACGGCATCTACATCACCGAGAGGGCGTGAAAAGAATGGATGAAACACGAAGATTGATCCGCGTCCGCACCCGGCACAACAAGCCTGCCTTCAAGAGGCGGGGACTTCACCGCAAAGCGAAACTGGAAGATGTCTGGCGGCGGCCGCGCGGTCTGCACAACAAGCAGAGACGGCAGTTCAGAGCAAAGGGCGTTCTTCCCCGGCCGGGGTATGGGAGCCCTGCCGCAATCCGCGGCATGCACCCGAGCGGCTATGAGGAGGTCCGGGTCTTTACACCGGCAGAACTTGCCGGGTTGAACCCGGAGAGCCAGGCTGTCCGGATCGGCGGATCCGTCGGCAACAAAAAGCGCGGGGAGATCCAGACCCGGGCCCTGGAACTGGGGCTCAAGGTGCTGAATGCAAAAGACCTCACCCGTGCGGCAAAAGTGCCTGCCGAAAGCGAAGAAGAGGTGAACGAGGATGAGTGATCTCGCCAACCAGAAGCGGATGGCAGCCGCCATCCTCAAGTGCGGGGTCAACCGTGTCTGGTTCGATCCCGAGCGCCAGGCCGATATCGAGGCGGCCATCTCCAGAAACGACCTGCGCGACCTCATCGGGGAGGGCGCGATCAGGGCCCACGCCGTGAAGGGGAACAGCCGTGGCAGGGCACGCGCGCGGATGGCACAGCGCTCCTACGGCCACCGGAAAGGACCGGGGCGGAGGAAGGGTGCCGCCGGTGCCCGCGCTTCGAGCAAGCGCATGTGGATCGGCAAGATCCGGGCACAGCGCCGGGCTCTTCGCGAGATGCGCGACGAAGGCAGAATCGAGCGGAGTCTCTACCGCGTGATGTATCGCCGGGCTTCCGGAGGCCAGTTCCGGAGCGTATCGCATCTCGCGGCTCATGTTGAGACGATGGCAGGGAGGATGAAATAATGGCAACGGGCCCACGGTACTTCGTGCCCTTCCGGAGAAGGCACGAGGGTAAGACAGACTACTACAAGCGGATGTCGCTCCTGTCGTCAGGCAGCCCGAGGGTGGTCGTCCGGAAGACGAACCGGCAGATCATCGTGCAGCTGGTCGTCCCTGAGAATGAGGGAGACCGCACTCTGGTGGCTGCATACTCGGCCGAACTTGCCGATTACGGCTACGAGGGATCGACCTCCTGCACCCCGGCCGCCTACCTGACCGGGATGCTGTTTGCAGTCAAGGCGCTGAATGCAGGGTATGAAGAGGGTATCCTGGATATCGGGCTCGCCCGGGCAAAACCCGGGGCGCGTGTCTTTGCCGCCCTCAAAGGGGCGGTGGACGGCGGTCTCGATATCCCCTACGGCGAGTCGATCCTCCCCGACGAGGAGCGGCTCAAGGGTGCCCACATCGCCGGGTATGCCCCCGAACGGGCAGGCAACCTAGTGGCGAATGTAGAGGCTGTGGCTCTGGCCATCAAGAAGGAGCTGGTGTGACATGGCATACGCACAGGAAGAATGGATTCCGCTCACCGGTCTCGGGCGCATGGTCGCCGCAGGCGAGATCACCAGTATCGATGAGGTGCTCGCGAGCGGCAGGCCGATCAAGGAGCCCCAGATCGTCGATCTCCTCCTGCCCGACCTGGAGGACGAGGTGCTGGACATCAACATGGTCCAGCGGATGACGGACTCGGGTCGCCGTGTAAAGTTCCGCACCGTCGTGGTGGTCGGCAACCGGAACGGCTACGTCGGGTTTGGTCAGGGCAAGGATGCCCAGGTCGGCAACGCGATCCAGAAGGCAATAACGGACGCAAAGGTGAACCTCATCAAGGTCTACCGGGGATGCGGGAGCTGGGAATGCGGTTGTGACGCCGCCCACTCGATCCCCATCGAGGTGACCGGCAAGGCAGGCAGCGTCCGGGTGACGCTGAAACCCGCCCCGCAGGGGATCGGTCTCGTGACCGGAGATATCCCGAAGAAGGTCCTGACGCTTGCAGGCATCAAGGATGTCTGGGCCTTCAACCGGGGGCAGACCCGGACGACTATCAACTACGCCAAGGCGACGTTCGAGGCGCTCCGGCAGACGAACATCGTCAGGATCGGGGGGACGCAGTAAATGTACGCGGTAGTGCAGGTGCGCGGCGTGGTCAAGACCAACCGCGAGATTAAGGACACCTTAAAGATGCTCCGTCTGCACCACGTCAACCACTGCGTCCTCGTGCCCGATACGCCGGCGTACCTTGGCATGATCCGCAAGGTGAAGGACTTTGTGGCGTATGGCGAGGTGGACGCGGAGACCCTGGCCACCCTCCTGCGTACCCGGGGCAGACTGACCGGGGATGAGCAGCTGACCGACGATTACGTCCGTGCGCATACCCCGTATGCCGGCATCGACGAATTCGCGAGGGCGCTGTGCAGCGGTGAGACCACTATCTGTGATCTCGCCGAGATCAAGCCGGTACTGAGACTGCACCCACCACGAAAGGGCTATAAAACCATCAAGCGAACCTTTCAGCAGGGTGGAGCTCTCGGCTACTATGGTTCCGAGATCAACGATCTCCTCTACAAGATGAGGTGAGACTGATGCCCGTAAACAAGAGAACCAAATATAGAGGTTCACGGACCTGCGGCGGCGGCACGCACAAGAACCGGCGCGGCGCTGGCAACAGGGGTGGACGGGGTAGAGCCGGGCAGCGGGATCACCGCTTCTCCCACTTCTACTTAAAGGGCGAGATATCCAACGGCAAGCACGGGTTCGTCAGCAAGACGTCCGTGCCGGTATCCGCCCTCGATGTCGGGGAGATCGACCAGATGGCCGAGGCACTGCTCCGCGAGGGGCTTGCAAGCAAAGAGGGCGACCTCATTGCCCTTGACGTCACCGGGATCGGTATCGACAAGGTGCTCGGCGGCGGAAGAGTCACCCACAAGATGAGTATCTCCGCCCGGGCGTTCTCGGAACGTGCCCGGGCAAAAATTGAGGAGATGGGCGGTCAGGCAACGACCGTCTGATCTTCTTTTCAGGTGAAACCATGGGAGATCTGCTGGATAGATTTGAATCCTTCCTTGCAGCGATGCCTGCAGTTCGAAGTCCGGAGGGGCACGTCCACTTCAAAAACAAACTGATGTGGACGCTTGCAATCCTGCTCCTCTACTTCACATTGACCAACATCGATATCTTTGGACTCTCTCCGCAGTCACAGGATATTTTCGGAATATACCGCGCCCTGCTTGCCGGTGCGAGCGGTTCGCTCCTGCATCTCGGTATCGGGCCGATCGTCACCGCGTCGATCGTGCTGCAGCTGCTCAAGGGCGCCGGAATCCTGCAGATCGATACGAGCGAAGCCCGCGGCCAGGTCATGTACATGGGCCTGCAGAAGATGCTCATCTTCGTGATGATCGTCGTTGAGGCGCTTCCCATGGTCTTGAGCGGGATGATGATGCCCGACCCGTCGGTGGCAACGCAGTTCTTCGGCGGCAATATGTTCGCGGTCTCGTTCCTGATCTTCCTCCAGCTCTGCATAGGCGGCCTCCTCGTGGTGCTGATGGATGAGGTCGTCACCAAGTGGGGTGTCGGATCGGGCGTGGGGCTCTTCATCGTTGCGGGGGTTTCGCAGGGTCTCGTGAACGGGTTCCTGAACTGGCAGACGGGCACCGACCCCTTCCCGATCGGGTTCTTCCCGCGGCTGATCGCCATCGGGACATCGGGGGCGAACTTCCTCGAGTACTTCGGCACGGACGTGCTCGCCCTCGTCACGACGATCATCATCTTCCTGGTGATTGTCTACGTGGAGTCGACCCGTATCGAGATTCCGCTTGCGCATACCGCCGTCCGGGGTGCCCGCGCGCGGTTCCCGGTGAAGCTCATCTACGCGAGCGTTCTCCCCATGATCCTGGTCCGGGTGCTGCAGGCGAACATCCAGATGATCGGGATGCTCCTCTCGAACGCCGGGATAACGATCCTCGGTGAGTTCCAGGGGCAGCAGCCGATAAGCGGCCTGATGTGGTATATTGCTCCCATCAACCAGCCGCAGGACTGGATGTGGTGGCTCTCCGACCTCGGGCATGCCCCCTGGGAGATCCTCCTCCGAATGGGCATCGATATCACCGTCATGGTGCTCGGCGGTGCGATCTTCGCGCTCTTCTGGGTCAAGACCGCGGGCCTCGACTCAAAAGACGTGGCCCGGCAGATACAGAGGAGCGGGATGCACATCCCCGGCTACCGCCGGAACGAGCAGGTGCTTGAGAGGTACCTCGACCGCTACATACCGAGGATCACCATCATCGGCGGTGCGTTCATCGGGATCCTCTCGGTCGTCGCAAACCTCTTTGGTGTGATCGGCGCGGTCGGCGGGACCGGGTTGCTGCTTGCGGTGAGCATCACCTACCGGCTCTACGAGGAGATCGCGAGCCAGCAGATCATGGAGATGTACCCGTTCATGCGGGGATTCTTCGGGAAGGAGTAAGTCCAGGTGGACTTACCTTTTTTCCCGGAACAATACCGCCGCATCCGCTTTTTTACCCGGGCGACTTCGGCCGCCGCTCAAGGTCGGGGTGATTCCGAAAGGCATTACTCCCGTGGGCGCGGATTTATTCTGCAGGGAACTATAACATAAACGGAGTGATAGAGTTGGGGAAGAAAGTCGTCGTGACGGGGGTTCCCGGCGTCGGGAAGACCACCGTCATCAATGGTGCGATGGAGCGGCTGGCGGCCGAAGGTGTCGCCTACGAGGCCGTCAATTTCGGTACGTTCATGTTCGACGTGGCGAGGAAAGAGAGCCTCGTCTCGAATCGCGACGAGATGCGCAAACTCGGAAAAGATGTCCAGAAGCGCCTCCAGCAGGCGGCGGCATCGGAGATTGCTGCCATGAGCGCCGATGCGAACATCATCATCGACACCCACAGCAGCGTCAAGACCCCGGCGGGCTTCCTCGCGGGGTTGCCTGAATGGGTGCTCCGGGAGCTGATGCCGGATGTCGTCGTGCTGGTGGAGACCGACCCGGACCAGATCCTGATGCG
Organism: Methanoculleus sp. 10; assembly: GCF_913757945.1. NCBI lineage: Archaea > Methanobacteriati > Methanobacteriota > Methanomicrobia > Methanomicrobiales > Methanomicrobiaceae > Methanoculleus > Methanoculleus sp. 10. Next base: position 22,167 of record NZ_CAJYDP010000007.1, read on the forward strand.
CCGGCTCGGCGACGCCTCGAGAGTCCGGGATATGGAGGGAGCCCGGGCAATCGCCGAACACCAGGAGTTCAACCGCGCGGTCAGCGCAGCATACGCGATGTACACCGGCTGCACCATCAAGATCGTCCGAAACGAGAACTTCCTCCTCGAACGGGGCATCGACGATCTGGTGGACGTACTGAGGTAACCTGATATGGTGGACCTGAAGAAGCACGGCCCGACGATCGCTCTCCTCTTCACCATGCTCGTGATGCTCTCCTACGGCATCGAGTGGGTGCGGGTGACGGTCGGTCAGGGGATGAATGTCCTGCTCGGCCCCTTCATCGACCCGAACGGACTCGGCGTACCCTTTTTCGTCATGATCCTGATCCTCTCCGGCATCACGGGCCTGTACTCGTCGCTCGTCCAGAAGTATACCATCGATTATGAGAAGATGCAGGAGACGCAGGCGAAGATGCGGGTCTTCCAGAAGGAGTTCCGGGAGGCCCAGCTCTCCGGAGACGAAAAACGGATCAAGAAACTCCAGGGGAAGCAGGAACGGATGATGCAGGACCAGCTCGATATGTCCCGGCAGCAGTTCACCCCGATGGCGATCATCCTCGTGCTCTCGGTGCCGATATTCTTCTGGCTCCTCCTGCGGCTCCCGGCGGTCGGCACGCCGACCACCATTGCGAGCGGCATCGTGATGCCCTTCATCGGGGCCGTCACGCTCTCGGATATTGCGTTCTGGATCGTGCCGGCCTGGATCCTGTGGTACATGCTCTGCTCGCTGACGATCAGCCAGGTGATCCGGAAGTCGCTCAACATCGGAGGGCTCTGATGCGGATCACCATCAGCGGCCCCCCGGGGAGCGGCACCACGTCGCTCGCCCGCTACCTCGCCGGGAAGCACGGGCTCGACTTCATATCTGCAGGGGAGGTCTTCCGGCAGCTCGCCCGGGAGCACGGCATGGATCTCGCCGCGTTCGGCAGGTTTGCGGAGAGCGACCCCGCGGTCGACCGGATGATCGATGCCCGGCAGAAAGAGATCGGTGAGGGTTCCGAAGACATCATCGTCGAGGGGAGGCTCTCGGGCCGGATGATCGAGAACGCCGATCTCCGGATCTGGCTTTCTGCACCGCTCTCCTGCCGGGCAAAGCGGATCGCGGGGCGTGACGGGATGGACGAGGAGGGAGCCCGGGTCTACACCGAGAACCGGCAGCGCTCGGAGGCCACCCGCTACCGGAGTTACTACGGCATCGATATCAACGACCTCTCGCCGTATGATATCGTCCTCTCCTCCGAGACCTTCGGCGTGGACGCTCTCGGTGCGATTGTGGATACGGCGATTGCGTGCCTCGCACGGCAGAAAGGCACCCTCTAGAGTTTCTCCGCCCTTTTTGCCTTTATCTTTTTGATGCGCCGGAGTCGTGTCCACTCCTGCCGCTCCATCTCGTCGCGCTGGTCCTCGATGATCCGGCGTTTCTCCACAAGTTCCGGGATGACTTTGAACTCCAGCGCGTTCACCCTCCGGCGGGTCCGCTCGATCTCGTCAAGCAGTTGCTTGACGCCCCCTTCGAGTTCGGCGCTTGCTATGATCGCTTCAAGGAGGTTCTCGTAGGCGTCGGCGGCGTCGTCGATGACCGATGATGTCCCGAGGACGCCGTATCCCCGCTGATCGAGCGTCTTCCTCACCGCTACCGGTTCCAGGTCCGGGAGGTGTACGCCAAAGACGTTCTTGTGCCCGGGCGTGTAGGTCGGGACGGTCTCCACCGAGAGTGCTGCAAGGAGCACTCCTGTCGCCCCCTCCATCATGGCGGCGATTGCCGCCATCTCCCGGGCCCTGGTATACAGTTCTTCGAGTTCCCGGCGTTGCAGTGCGGCCCGGTCGGTGAGCCTGACCAGTTCCAGCATCATACCATCGAGTTTCATCGAGAGAAGTTCATGTACCCGCTCCGCGAGCGCCATCCGCCGCCTGACGATCAGGAGGCCGGCCCGGGTAGGTTTGATCTCGTCGATCGGCATGGCTCCTCCTCACATGACAATGTACTGCCATATCCGGTCGGCCGGCAGACCGAACGCCTTCCCCCGTGCGATCGCCCGCAGGTTCGCGACCTCGTATCTCTTTCGCTCGAGGTACGCAAGCACCGGCAGGACCGAGAACGGGTGGCGCCGGGAGAGGGAATCCATCTGCTGAAGCCTGACGCGGGTGATCGCCATCTCGAGCTCGTGAACGGGCCGCAGGTGCTGGTGCCACCGCCGCCAGACCAGCTCTGCGGCGTCCGTGCTCGAGAAGTTCGGGTCCTGCCGGAGTTCACGCACCGCCCGGGCCAGAACCGGGGCGATCGCCATCTGCAAGAAGACGCTGATGAACTCTTCCTCCGTCCCGATGCCGTAGAGCCGGCGGAAGAGAGCGAGGGGGATGTTGCCGCCCGGGATCATGGTCCGGTCGACGACCGTGATGTCGCACGCCTCCTTCGCACAATGGAGCCGGAGGAGGTTCTTCATGTTGGTGATGTCTATCTCGAACCGGAGGTAGGCGATCAACTCCTGGCAGCCGCTACACCCTGATGCGGCAAGGCCGAGCAGCCCGGCGTAGTACTGCTGGTAGAGTTCGTCCTCGATCCGGGCAAAGACGCCCTTCTCCCCGCAGATCCGGTAGTATTCTGCAAGGGCCGGGTAGAGCCGCCAATCCTGGAGCGATTCCAGGACATCGCCGCATCCGGTGAGGTCGAGGAGGCGGTCGAGGAGCGCGCTGTCGAGCTCGCCCGCCGGGATAAGCAGGTCACGGATCTGTCGCCGGGGTACGTCGTGAACCGTGCCCCGCAGGATTGCCATGACGTTTGCGATGTCCCACCGGGCGAGGTATTCTCCCGTCAGGGTGTGCAGATCCCCCGGGGCAATCGCCATGGCGCTCCGGAACGACCGGGCCAGACTGCGGTTTACCGCTTCTTCGATGAGCTGGGCGCCGGAAAAGTCGCCGGCGAGATCCATGATCTCCTGGTAATCCTCCTGCCGGCCGAGGTGAGTGACGACCTCCGGTATGCTCATCCGCATGATCCGGAGATACGCTTCACGGGAGAGGAGTTTCGTCCTGCGGACGCGGAACCGGGTGCAGGCGTAGATACACGACGGAGAGATCACACCGCACAGGGCCATACAACATTTCTATATCATCCCTTCCCCTTAAAAGCACACCCGGCGGCACGGTCGCCGTCCTCTGTCGGTGCGGCATTACCGGGAACTGGCTGTCCGGCACCCGGGCAGGAGAAGGTTCATCTCCTGTGCCGGCGATCCTGCCCTGATCGCCATGCCATACTCGGTCGTGACGGGGGATGTCTTTGCCGGCCATGACGATCCCGGCCACCCCGAGTCACAGGCACGCCTCGAGGCTGCGCTTGCCGGGGTGCCGGCCGGTGCCCGCCGCGTACCTCCGGAGCAGGCGACGACCCGGGACCTTGCACGGGTGCACACGCACCGGCACATCGCGGCTATCCACTCGTTCTGCAGGGAGTGTCCCCCGGGCCGGGCCTGCTACATCGACCCCGACACCTACGTCACCCGGGGGTCGTTCGATGCGGCCCTCTACGCGGCAGGGGCCGCTTCTCAGGCGGTGGACCGCGCGCTCGGCGGCGAACACTCGTTTGCCCTGGTCCGCCCGCCGGGCCACCACGCCACGCCGGACCGGGCGATGGGGTTCTGCCTCTTCAACAACGCCGCCGTCGCGACGGCGCGGGCGCTTCGCGAGGTTGACCGGGTCGCCATCGTCGACTGGGACGTGCACCACGGCAACGGAACAGAGATGGCGTTCTACACATCGGACCGGGTGCTCTACTGCTCGGTCCACCAGATGGGGATCTTCCCCGGGACAGGCTGGCCGGATGAACGGGGTGCCGGCCCGGGCGCTGGATACACCATCAACGCACCGCTTGAGCCGGGCTCGACCGGCGCCGACTACACCCTGGTCTTTCGTGAGGTCTTCATCCCGGCGATCCGGCGGTTCGAGCCGGACCTCGTGGTGGTGTCGGCAGGGCAGGATGCGCTCGCCGGTGACCCACTCGGTTCGATGCTCCTCGAACCGGGCGACTTCGGGGTTCTCGCCGGGATGCTCGCGGACGCGGGTCCCGGTGCTCTCGCCCTCGTGCTCGAGGGGGGCTACGGGCGATTGCATGCCGGGGCCGTCGGCGCGATCATTGCCGCCCTTGACGGGGCGCGCTTCACCCCGGGCGGCGGTGAGCCGAAGGCAAGCACCCGGCAACTTGTCGAGACGTATATCGGTGTGGGACGGGCTGTTCCTGCCTGATTGCCTCTGTAACGGTCAGGATCATCCTGCCTGTCCTCAGCGGCGGTGAGTGCCCATGCGAGGTTGTTTACGGCTGTTCTCCAGGGTTATCCATACCCAGTTGCTTCGCGGCTCCGCGACTTGCACCTTCGGTGTTCAAGGTTGTTCTTGCTCCCCGGGGATCAGGTTCATCGTCTCCCGCGGGGATGGTGCGGCGGTGAACCGCATGCCCGGTCGCATTGGAACTCCTGGTGTCATTCTTCTCTTTCTCGCTCTCCTGACCGTGGCGGCCGTCTCTGCCGTCACCGTGTACCCGGGGAGCATCGTCACGCTCACGGGAACAAGCACGGGGGGCGATACCGTCTACCTCTTCGTCACCGGTCCGAACCTGCCGGCTGCCGGCGGACGACTCGATAACCCGGATACGCCTGTCCGGTCGGGCGACCCGGAGAGTTTCACGACGGTGGCGGTCGAGGGCGGCGACCGGTGGACCTACCGCTGGAGGACCGGCGACGCCGGGCTCGATCCGGGGACTTACACCGTCTACGCCGTGGATGCCCCCGTCGACCGATCGAATCTCTCCGGCCATGCCTACACGACCATCCCCGTCACCCTCGGCACACCTCCGGAGACCCCGGTGGCGGGGACCGCCGCTCCGACTACCGTGATGCCCACGGAGCCAGAGGCACCGATGGTTTCAGCGGCGACACCTTCACCCGCACCTTCGCCCACGTCGACAGCGGCGGCGCCTGTTGCCGCTGCGTGGATCACGGCCGGCGCAGTGCTTGTTGCCGCGCTCCTTATACGGCGACGGTGATCTACAGCAAGAGGTATCTATATATACATTAATGTACTATTTTGTACAATGATGTCCATGGTGCTATCGGGGTCTTTCGCCTGGCCCATCACCTCCGGGGGACTTTTCCGGCCCCTCTCCCAACCACGTTGGCGTCCCTGCCGACCTCAATAACCCTCAAACCCGCACCGCCCGTCGAACACCATACTATGAAGATAAGATACCATGAAATCGAGAGATATCGCAATCGTCGGCATACTCCTTGCCGTAGGGGCCATCATCAGGTACATGTCCCTCCTGATCCCCGGCCCCATCGTATCGAACCTCGTGATCGCCTTCTATAGCCTCGCCATCATCCTCGTCGTGCCCACGTTCCGGGAGGCGCTCGGGATCGGCGTTGTAGCGGGCATCATATGCGCCCTCATCAGCCACTCGATCTTCCCGCCCGCAAACCTGATCAGCGAACCCGTCGGGGCGGTCGTCTGCCTCGCGACCTATCTGGTGCTCAAGGAGCGCTTCGTGCTCGCACCCGCCGTGACGACGCTTCTGGCCACCCTCGCGAGTGGGTTCTCCTTCATCCTCATCGCGCTCATCGCGGTGGCCCCGACGGTTCTCGGCAAGTTCGGGACCGCCGGCGCGTTCCTCGCGGTCACCGTCCCGATCGTCCTCATCACGGCAACGGTCAACGCCGTCGTCGCACAGGCGCTCGAGGTGCCGGCGTCGCGGGCTCTCCTGCGGGGGGCCCGGCAGGCGGCCCCGGTGCGGAGAGCAGGAGCAGGACCGGCCGATGACTCCTGAGACCGCCCTCTCTCTCGCGGGCGTCTCCTACACGTATCCCGGCTCCGGGTCGCCGGCACTCGACGGGATCGGCCTTGAGATCCGGCGGGGGGAGATCGTCCTCGTCACCGGCCCTACCGGGGCGGGGAAGACGACCCTCTGCCTTGCGGCGTCCGGCATCCTCCACCACGAGTACGGCGGCACGCTCGAGGGCAGCATCACCATCCTCGGGAAGAGCGTCCGCGACTACCGGAGCATGGCCGGGATCGGGAGGCACGTCGGTGTGGTCTTTGACGACGCCGATGCCCAGCTCATCTTCTCCACCGTCGAGGAGGAGGTCGCCTCCGGGCTTGAGAACCTCGGCATCTCCCGTGAGGAGATGCAGCGGAGGCTCCACGATGTGATGGAGGCGACCGGGATCGCGGGTCTCGCGGACCGGGCCCCGCACACCCTCTCCGGCGGACAGAAGCAGCGGGTCGCCATCGCCGCAACCCTCGCCCTGGGCACAGAGGTCCTCATCCTCGACGAACCGACCGCCGAGCTGGACGCGGAGGCGACCGCTGCGATCGCCGCCCTCCTCCGGCGGCTTGCGGACGAGGGCACGGCCGTGCTCATTGTCGAGCAGAAACTCGATGCGCTTGCCGCCGTCGCCGACCGGATGGTCCTGATCGAGGGCGGGGCGATCACGCACGAAGGGTCTCCCGCGCAGGCGGTGCATGACGCCCTCACGGAGAGCGGCGCCCGGCGTCCTGTTCTCGCGGCGGCCCCCCGGAGGGGGGCGCCTCCCATCATATCCGTCCGGGGGCTTGTTCACCGCTACGACGGGGTGACGGCCCTCGGAGGAGTCGATCTCGAGGTCGCTCCCGGCGAGATCGTGGCTGTGGTCGGGGAGAACGGGTCAGGGAAGACGACGCTCGTCAAACACTTCAACGGGCTGCTCCGTCCCACCGAAGGCAGCGTCTTCGTCGACGGGCTTGATGCCGCGAAGGTCCCGGTCGCGGAACTCGCGCGTCATGTGGGTCTCGTCTTCCAGAACCCCGACACCATGCTCTTTGCGGAGACCGTGGAGGAGGAGGTGGCGTTCGGGCTCAAAAACATCGACCCCGGCGACCCGGGTCAGCCGGTCGACGCGGCCCTCCGCGAGGTCGGCCTCCTTCACCGGAAGGTGGCCTACCCGCGGTCGCTCTCGCGGGGCGAGCGGCAGCGCCTGGCCATAGCCTGCGTCATCGCCATGAGGCCGAAGGTGATCGTGCTCGACGAGCCCACGACCGGGCTTGACGCCCGGGAGTCGGCGCGGGTCATGGAGACCCTCGACCGCCTGCGGCGGGACGGCCACACGGTCATCATGGTGACACACGATCTGCTTCTCGGGGAGGCGTATGCCGACCGCCTCGTCAGGATGGAGCAGGGGTGCGTGAGAGTATAGGTGGAACCATGCCCGAGATTATGCAGTACGTCACCCGGGAGAGCGCCTTTCACCGTCTCCACCCGTTCACCAAACTGATCGGTGCCGTCGTCGTCGTGGCCCTCGCGGTGCTGACGAACGACACCGTGATGCTTGCAGTTCTTGTAGGGGCGGTCGTGGCCGCAGCGGCGGCGGGAGGGCTCGCCCGCGACCTCCTCCGCCAGGTGCCCCTGCTCCTCTCGCTCGCGGCAAGCCTGCTCCTCCTCACCGTCCTCACCATCCGGAGCGGGGATACCCTCGGTTTCCTGGTCCCCCCGGCGGTCCCGGTCGTCGGTGGGGCAATCCCCGTCACGGCAGGAGCGATCGACCTTGCGCTTGCGATGTCGCTCCGGTTCGCGGCGATGCTCTTTGCATTTCAGCTCTTCGTCATATCCACCCAACCGCGCGACCTCGTCCACGTCATGGACCGCCTCAGGATGCCTGTCGACTACACGCTCATGCTCCTGATCGCGCTCCGGTTCATACCGAGCCTGCAACTCGAGGGGAAGCGGATCCACGAAGCGCAGCTTGCCCGTGCCTACAACCCGGGCAAGGGCCTTGTCGGCAGGGTCCGGGGCCTCTTCCCCATCATCATCCCCCTGGTCTCAAACTCCCTCGGGAAAGCCACGGTCCTCGGGCTGACCATCGATCTCCGGGGTTACCGGTCCGGTATGCGGACGCCCATGCGGGACCTCGCCCCGGGCAGGGCCGACGTCGCCGGGATCTGCTGCATGGGGCTTCTCGTCGCAGGGTATTTGGCCGCGCTGGTCGCATAACCTGGTTATGGTCAGCGGTGCATCCTCCTCTCTCCCGGCGGCGCTCGAGTTCTACATCGGCGGGAGCGCCGGACCGTCCCTCTACGTCAGGCTCGTGGACGGCCGGCTCCTCTACGAATGGGCGAGCGCCGGCGGCTACTCGGGGGTGGTGATGGAGGCGTCGCCCACCCGGGAGGAGTGGGCGCGGTTCCGGGAGACCGTCGATCGGCTCGGTGTTCGGGAGTGGGAGCCGGAGTACGTCTCCGCCTACTCCTGCTGCGACGTCACCTACTGGCACCTCTCGCTGGAGATGGACGGGCGCCGTGTCGTCGCGCGGGGCGCAAACGCCTACCCTGGCTCTCCGGGGCCGGATGTATCAAAAGAGTTCCGGGCGTTCCGCGCGGCGGTGGAGCGGCTGATCGGGCGGGGCGCCTGAGGGCTCAGGGGGAGACCGATCTCAGGTAGTCGAGGCTTTTTTCGTACTGCCGGAACGATACCGGTTCGACGACCTTCGTCGCGCTCCGCGGGAGGGCCTGCAGCACGCGGCGAAAATCGATGCTGCCTTCACCGCATGCCAGGTGGTCGTCCCGGCTGCCGCAGTTGTCGTGCAGGTGAACATGGATTGCCCCGCCCTCCTCGAGGAACAATCCCAGGTTGCCGTTGACGTGGGCATGCCCCACGTCGAGGGCGAACCCGAGGCCGCTGTCGGCAAGGCGAGCGAGGAACCCGGGCTCCCGGAAGAAGCAGATATCCCATGCCCCCATGTTCTCGACGGCGAGCCGGACGTTTACGTCCCGCTGGATGGCAGCGAGATCGTTGAGCGAAGCGCTGAGGGCCCGCTCGGCGGCGCCCCGCATCTCCTCCCCCCAGATGTGCCCCGGGTGAACGACCAGCCGCCCGGCACCGATACGGTCGCAGACCTCTGCGAGGTCGCTGATGACCCTGACGGCCGCCCTCCTCAGGTGCTCGTTTCCGGACGCGATGTTGATGTCGGCGACCGGGGCGTGGACCGTATATCCAAGGTCGAACGAGCTGCAGGTCTCTTCTTCCAAAAAGAGGGTGTGGGGGCCGTCGGAGAGGATCTCCGCGAGGCTCGTGTGCCGGGCTATAAGAGCGAGCGCCTCCTCAAGCGCCCGGTCCATCAGGCAGCAGGTGGAGCAGCCGATGCACTCGCCGGACATGGGACCCGGGCTACCGCCCTCTCCTTCTCCGCCATCCCAGTGCGGCAAGCCACGCGCCGATGGCAACCGGCACTGCCGGGGCGAGCGCCGCCCCCTGCTCGGGGGACGTTGTCTCCCCCGGAGAGGGGAGCGGTCCGGCGGTGAAGGCGGCCTCCGGCGATGGTGCGCCGGCAGGGCCGGCTGCTGGCTGCAGCCTGAATACCGATACGGTCCCGTCGAGCGCACCGGCGATGATGCGGGTTGTGCCGGGCGAGGCGGAGACGCACCTGATCTCTTCCCCGGCCACGCCCCTCCACACGGCCTCTCCGTCCCGGTTGAGCACGGAGATGCCGCCGTCTGCCAGCACAAGGGTCGACCCGTCTCCGGAGAGTGAGACGTCCGTGACCCTGCCGTCCGCCGGGGACTTCCAGAGCAGCCGACCATGCCGGTTAAGGAGGAATACGGCCCGCTGAGACGATGCTGCGGCTACCGTCGAACCGTCATGGGATATGATCGCCCGGACGCCGCTGCTGCCCGTCCTGTAGTTCCAGAGCAGTCGCCCGTCTCCGCTGAAGAAGTATATATTCCCCGACTCGCCGGCGGCGACGACGCCCGACCCCTTTCTATCGATCGAGACGCTTACGATGGGATCTTCCGTACCGGAGGACCAGATGGCGCTGGCGGCCGTCTGTTCGCTCTCGGGGGAGAAGACCAGGAGGCCGGTGCCGGTCCCTGCATAGGCCGTCCGCCCATCTGCGGCGACGGCAACGCCCAGTATCCGGGATGCGGGCGTGTAACGGCGGAGCACCTCCCCGTTCCGGTCAAAGAGCAGGAGCTGGTCCCCGCCGGCCGCGATGTGTTCGCCGTCGGGGGATATGGCCACGCTCCTGCCGCGGGATACCGGATAACTCCAGAGCGTCGTGCCGTTCTCGTCAAAGAGGTACACCCTCTCCCCCGTGATCGCGGCACCGGAGAGGCCGTCCTCTGAGAGTGCAACCGCTAAAACCCGGTCTCCGATGCCGGACCGCCAGATCTCTTCGCCGGCGAGCGCCTGTGCCTGGACGGGGCACGCAAGGCCGCTCGCGAGGATGGCCGCAAGAAAGAGTAGTAAGAGTGGGTTCTGCCGCATTTCGCACCGATCCGGTCCTACCTCTTCACCCTGAGCAGGAAGACGGCGAGCAGCGCACAGGCAAGCGGAATCACGCCGAACCCCGGTGAGCGGGCTGCCGGGGTTGTTTTTTGGGCGCTCGTCCCGAAGAGGTCCGGGTGGAGGGTGGCCGCCACCTCCTCCAGCGCATCCACGATCCGCGGGCCTCCCCGGCTGATGATGTCGGCGTCGACGACGTAGACGTGCCCATCCCGGACCGCCTTGAGCCGCTGCATCCTGGGCTCGTTCATGAAGTAGTTGTAGATGATGTCGTACCCTCCCTCGCCCATGCCGGTGCCCGAGCTGACGAAGATGTACTCCGGGTCCGAGGTGAGGAACTCTTCAAGGCCGATGATGCTCCACTCCTCGACCGAACCGAACGCGTTGGTCCCTCCGGCCATCCCGATCACCTCGTCCTGGAACGTCCCGCGGCCGCTGACCCAGATCGGGTCGTACCAGATGACATGGGCGACCGACGGTTTTTCAGTCAGGTTCTCCGTCTTTCCGGTCACCGCCTGGATGCGGGCCCGGAGTTCCTTCACGCACGCCGCCGCCTGCTCCTCCTGCTCGGTGGCCGCCCCGACGAGTTCGATGTCCTGCAGGACGTCGTCGCTCGTCCCCGGGTTGAGGGAGACGACGGTCATCCCGAGGCTCCGCAGGCGGTTGACCACGTCTTCGGTGTTGCCGATCGCGGCAAAGACCAGGTCGGGCTCGGCCGCGAGCACCCGCTCGATGCTGATGGTGCTGAATCCGCCGACCTTCGGTTTACCGGCGGCCTCCGGGGGGTAGTTGCAGTAGTCGGTGGCACCGACGATCCGGTCTTCGAGGCCGAGGGCATACAGGATCTCGGTGTTCGAGGGCGCAAGCGAGACTATCCTCTGCGGTATCCCCCGGATAGTGACGGTCTCCCCGAAGTCGTCGGTCACCGTCACGGATCTTCCCGTCGCCGCCGGGGCGGGCGTCCGGGCCGGGGTTGCGGCCGGGGCGGTATGCCCGGCCGCGACGCGCGGTGCGGGCGTGGCGGGTGACAGCGATAGAGTTTCTGAAGGGGTCACCGGGTACGGTTTCCCGAGGAGTGCAGGGACGGCACTTGCCGTCATCCCGCAGGGGTTGTCGGTCACGTAGGCGGTGTGGCGGAACGATCCGTCGGGATTCTGCAGGCCGACGAGGTGGTCGACCACGCTTGTCTCACCCGCCCGCCACCCGGCGGGGTTGCCGCCTGCGGCAACGATACCCTGGATGACCCAGGCATCCGATGCGGAGTTTGAAGCGCTCGTTCCCCCGTAATGGAAACCGCCGTCCTCCAGTTGCTCTCCTTTGAGGTATGCGAGTGCGCCCTGCACCACGGCAGCGTCTCGGGAGACGCTTGCCGCCGCGAGCGCCTCAAGCGCGGCGCCCGTGTCGTCCGGGTCGCTCTCGGCACCCGGCGTCCAGGGGAAACCGCCGTCTGCGTTCTGCTGCGATGCCAGCCATGCGGCCGATGCATCAGTCTCTTCTCCGACCGAAGCGAGAGCGATGATCGTCCAGATGGTCGTGAAGACGTGATCCCCCGCCTGGCCGCCGGGTTTCACCCGCGATTTCAACTCCGCGACGTAATCGGTCCCGCAGAAGGCACGTGGGTCTTCTTCGATCGCGACCAGCGTCAGGATGGTGCGGGCGATATCGACGGTTCCTCCTTTTGCCAGGATATCGTCATTCATCGACCGGAGGTAGTCGACGGTCGAGTTGCCGTCCTTCACCCATCCCCGCGGGTCTTCGCCCGCGGCGACGGCCGCCATGATCGCCCACGACGATGTGCCGGGACTACTCTCGCGCCCTGCTTCCCCGAAACCGCCGTCGTTTTTCTGGCAGTCGCGGAGGTAGTCCAGGGAGGCCCGGATGGCCGGGTCACCCGGATCCAGGGGGTAGGCGCCGCAGGAGGCGACGCAGAGCAGGAGGATGAGCAGGGTACTGATGGCATGTTTCATGGTTGTCTTCTCCATTCGATGACGAGGCAGACCGCCGCGATAAGCAGGACCGCACCCGCTATAGCGACGACGGGGGGTGACGAGAGGGACGGCGGAGGTGTCGCTGTTACAGCGCCTGTCCCGGGGACGGGAGCGGTAGCGGCAGCTGCGGGGGTATCCTGTGCCGGGGGTGCCGCCGCGACCGCCAGCAGGCCGAAGGTCGAGAGGCCGCCGGGCGAGACCGCCTCGACGATCAGGTTCCCGTTCTCATCGGTCCCGGCAACCCGGGTTTCGAGTATCCGGTATGTGCCGTCCTCTGCGGATCGTGCGATCCTGAGGGCGCCGACGCCGCCGTGCTCCTCCACCCACCCCGTGCTTATGGTCATCCGGATCACCGCTCCGGCGATATCCTCGCCGTTCTCCAGGTTGGTCCGCGTGACGGTCATGGTGTAGGCAAGAGCAGTAATCTCTTCACCCTTCTCTGCGGCGGCAAGGGTGAAAGCGTTTGCCGTTGCTGCATCCGGGGTGGCGTTGAGTGCGATATCGAGCCGGCCGTCGGCTGCCGGGATGCCGGTGAGGTTGAGGTCCAGCGACGCGGTGACGGTTCCCAGTCCCTCGATCTCCCCGGATACCGGGCTTATTGCCGCGGTGACGCGCTCGATCAGGCCTCTCGCCACGCCGTCTTTCTCGTCGATGTTCTTCGCGGCGATGGTCAGCACAAGGCCGCCCTGGTTGATTGTAAGGGTGTTTCCTGATACGGCGACTGCATCCCCGGTTGTGTTGACCGAGAAGGCCTGGCCCCACTCCCCGAGCTCGACGGCGGCTCCGGCCGGCAGTCCGAAGTGGAACGACGCGGAACCCTGCTCACCGCCGCCCGGTTGCCCGCCGCCGGCGGGGGAGAGCGATGAACCGGAACTTCCTCCGCCTGAAGAGTCAGAGCCGGAACCGCAGGAAGATGTCGGGATCACGACCCTGATGGAGACGACGTCCGGAGAGGTCGCCGGGGTTGAACTCATACTCTCACTCCAGAAGAAGACGACGTTATCGCCGTCCTTGACCGTGCACGCATTGGCGCCGACGCCGGGGCTTTCGCCGTTCACCTGGTACATCCAGCCCCTTGCTCCTTCGTTTGTTCTTCCCCTGACGGAGTCGATAAAGAGCGATCCGTACTGCTGGTAATAGGTGTCGTCGACAGTATACTCGACTCCGGCTGCGTCCAGCGCCCCGAGCGCCGTCTGCCGGCTGACATCATAGGTCTTTTTGCTGTTGTCTGCGGTGAGGGTGAACGTCCCGGGATTGAGGGTGGCGGTGATCCAGGAGGACGGCGAATCGCCGCCGCCATCTCCGCCGCCACCGCCGCTCCCCGGTGCCGGGATGGCGACGGTGATGGTGACCACCGCAACGGCAGTCTCGGGGGTCGATCCCCAGGGACCGTACCAGTAGGTGACGACGTCCCCGTCCTTGAGGTGGTAGTCGGCCGCCCCGACATCGGCGGTCTCACCATTGATCGCGTAGAGCCAGGAGTCCCAGGAGGTCTCGTTGTAGGCGATACCGCCGATGGAGTAGAGGAACGCGCCCCAGGCGGTCTCCTGGACGGTGTAGTCAAACCCACCTCTCGTTGCGGCGTCATCGAGCGCCCCAAGCGCCGAGGTCCGGTTGATCGTGTAGGTGACGCTCTCGTTGTTGAACGGGGTGACCGTGAAGGTCTGGCCGTCTGTGAGCCTCACTGATCCGCTCCATCCGGTAAACGCAGGTCCCGATACCTCTCCTTCCCCGAAGGCGTAGAAGCGGTTATTCTCGGCGCCGATGTAGAGGACGCCGTCCGATACTGCGGGCGAGGAGGCAAAGAACGCGGCAAACGTGCCGTCACCTGCGGCCTTAAGGGTGTATGACCAGACCTCTTCGCCGGTCCCGGCGTCCACCGCATACACGGTGCCGGTCTCCTCGTTGGTCGCGGCGTAGACGAGGTTTCCGGCCACGGCCGGTGCAACGTTTACTTCTTTTGCCGGGAAGTGCCATTTCTCCTCGCCGGTCGACGCGTCAAGGCAGTGGAGGCCATCATAGGCCCCTGCATAGATATGCCCGTTGGCAAGGGCGGGGGTCGCCGCTGTCCCGGTCACGGAACTGTTCCAGCGCTCCGTGCCTGTGGTGCCGTCGAGGGCATAGCACCGTGAGTTGGTGGTGAAGTAGACGGTCCCGTCCCCGCCGACGACCGGCGAGGACTTCACCGACCCGCCCTGGTAGAAGGTCCAGACGGCGCTCCGGGTTGCCGGATCGATGCAGAAGATCTGGCTCCTGTTCCCTGCGCAGTAGATCTTTCCGTCGTAGCCCGTGGGAGAGGTGAAGGACAGCACACCGTTACCTGTCTCAAAGGTCCATGCCACGGTGCCATCGAGGTTGAGGGCGTGCAGCATGCCGTCCGAAGCCGAGAGGGCGTAGATCGTCCCTTCGTAGACGAGGGGCGAGGACGAGAGCCCGAAATAGCCGGTGGCATCGATCCGGTCGCTCGCCCAGAGCGTCTCCCCCGTCTCTTCATCGACGCAGTAGAGCCGCCCGTCGGTCCCGCCGAGGTAGACCCGACCGTCAGTGACAGCGACGCCCGAGACCGAACCGACGCCGGCGCCGCCGAGCTCGTTCGTCCAGAGTTCTACCCCGGTGGCGGCGTCGTGGCAGACAAGCCCCATCGGGTTGGTTTCATCGAAATTCATATCCGGCCAGGTCGGGACGAAGACCTTTCCGTTATGCACCGCCGGCGAACCTTCGGCAAATTCGGCTGTCTCCGCCACCCAGAGTGTGGCGTTCGTCTGCGGCCCCTCTCCGGGAACGTAGCCGGTCCGCTGCGGGTCGTAATGAAACATCGGGTACGATGCGCTCGCTGCCCCTACGAGGAGGAGCGAGAGCATGATAAGTCCAACAAAGAGTGATAGTTGCCTCGATAGCATGTGTACAAGTACACTTTATTTAACGTAATAAAACTTTACAAAATGTTCTTTATGTAATTAAGATTATTTTGTTTTCGGGGGGGTGTACGGCACTACAGCGCATCCTGCTCCGGTTATCAGGGGCCCGGCCGGGAGACGTAACGTACTCATGCCTCCCGCGCATATGTGACCGGTTCACACAGCCCCGTGCAGGATCCGCAGGACCTCCTCGATCCGCCCTGCCGTAATCGCTCCCCGGTCAAGCAGTTCGTGAATGATCGCTTCGGCCTCCCCCCCGGTGCAGTCCTGGAAGGACCGGTTCGCGCCGCCACAGAGGAGTATGATGGGCTTGTCACGGTAGTCCTTCAGTATCCTGACATTCTCGATGTTACCCTGCCCGATAGGCATGGCCGTGACGACGATTGCAGACGCGGCATCGATACACCGCCCGAGGCTATCGCGGGCGCCCGGGGAGATCGCGGCAAAGGGCGCCTCGGTGACGCAGGGGATACCCAGCGCCGTCGCGGTCGCATAGTCGGTATCAAAGACATTGAGCACACCGGTGCTCACCCGGAACCCTTCCCGGTGGAGAGCGTAGAGGAGATCGGATCCCGTGCCGCCGCCGCAGACGACATGTACCGTACGTTCCGACTGATGCTCCATGATAGGTTCATACACCGGGAGGATATAGGGCCTCCCTGTCAGCGGGTGGGCCCTTACCAGCGCGTCAATCCCGTACACCGTATTGATCGTCTCCCGGGTCAGCACATCTCCCGGCTCACCAACGGCGAATATCTTCTTCTCTTTCAGCATGATCAGGCGGTCGCAGTAGTATGCGGCAAGGTTCAGGTCGTGGAAGACGCTGATCACCGTGACCTCGCCGGTGAGGCTCCTGATGATGTTTAAGATCTCGATCCGGTGACTGATATCCAGGTTCGAGGTCGCCTCGTCGAGGAGCAGGATCTTCGGCTCCTGCGCGAGTGCCCGCGCGATCAGCGCCCGTTGCCGCTCGCCGCCACTGATCTTGTTGACCGACGAACCGGCGAGGTGCGCGATGTTTGCAAGGCGCATGGCGCGGTCGCAGATCTCCAGGTCCCGGGAAGTCGCGGAGGAGAGCTTCCCGATGTAGGGATGTCTCCCCATCATGACGATATCGCGCACGGTGTAATCGAAACTGATCGAGATCCCCTGCGGCACGACCGCGACCTGCTGCGCCATCTCCCGGAAACTGAAGGAATCCAGGCTCCGGGCGTTGAGGTAGATCTCCCCGTTCTCCGGGGCGACGATCCGGCTCATCGCCTTGATGAGCGTCGTCTTCCCTGCCCCGTTCGGCCCGATGATCCCGAGGATCTCGCCTTTCTTTGCAGACAGCGAGACTGCTTCGAGGACCTTCTTTGCGCCGTAGGAGACGTCGATACCAATGACCTCGACTGGTTTCATGCTTTCATCCGGCTCCGCAGGAGGTATATGAAGAACGGTGCGCCGAAACAGGCGGTGATGATCCCGACCGGCATATCGCCGGCAAACGTCCTCGTGAGCGTATCAGACCAGAGGAGGAGGATCCCGCCCGCAAGTGCGGCCGCAGGAAGGAGGATACGGTGGTCGGGCCCGACGATCAGGCGCATCACGTGGGGTGTGATCAGGCCGATGAACCCGATCGCTCCCGCGATCGAGACCGCTATCCCTGTCAGGAAGGCGCTCGCAAAGAGGAGGATCTGTTTCAGCCGCTCGACGTTCACGCCGAGGTGGATCGCGTCCTCGTCGCCGAGCGATATGATGTTGATATCGCGCGCATAGAGGTAGACGGCCAGGCACCCGACCGGGATGAGGATGGCGATGCGGACGTCGCCCCACGAGACGTTCCAGAACCCTCCCATCAGCCAGAACATGATCTGGTGCAGGCTCCGTCCGGAGGTGTACATGAGAAACGAGAGGAACGCCGAGAGCAGCATCGAGAGGGCAACGCCGGAGAGCAGGAGCGTCTCGACCGGGATCCTCCCGCCCTGGCGGGCGATGATGTAGACGGCAAAGGTGGCGATCGCGGCCCCGGCAAATGCAAAGACCGGCAGTCCCGCACCCGCGAAGAGGACGATTGCAAGCGTGGCCCCGAGCGCCCCGCCGGACGATGTGCCGATGATATAGGGATCCGCCATGGAGTTCCGGAACAGCCCCTGCATGGCCGTGCCCGCCACGGCAAGCGCGCACCCGACCAGTGCCGCGGTGATCACCCTCGGTACCCTGACATCCCAGATAATCATCCCTGCGCTGGGCAGGGTAACCAGGGATCCGAGGGAAACCGGCCCGAGAACGACTGCACAGGCCATGCTGATGAGGAGCGTGCAGGTGAGTGCCAGGATCGCGATGGGCGCCGTTCTTCGCATACGGTGTAGTAAAATTAAATTTACTTTGTTAAAATATATTTGGTTAGTGGTGTGGTGCGCGTGGAGCTCGCCGCATCTCCGGCCATGCCCTGCGGGGCTCCGGGTATGGCGCATCAGGTTGTCTGCAGTTGTGGGATAGCCTGCTGTAGCCCGTGACGGCCTCGCGCAAAGAGCGCGAAGGCGTGAAGGGATGGTGATGCGATCCCGCACGGAGCAACCCGGGGTGCGGGGTTCTCCAGGTGTTCCTGGGCGCTGGTGCCCGGGCGCGTTCTCCCGGAGATAGCGCTTGCGTTAACCTCATACTCTCGGATAACCAAGTTATCTGCCATATGGGCAACCTGAATGTCGCCGTGCTGGGACCTCTCGGCTACGCAAAAGACCTCGGGAAGAAAGGCACGACATCCGATATCACCTTCTACAACCTGAAGAAGGGCGACGATACCGTCACCTTCATCGAACCGACCCGGTATCCCGAGCGGTTGGCCCCGCTCTTCTACGCCGCATCGATGGCTGATACGGCCCTCGTCGTGGTGGGCGAGATCACCCCGACGTTCGGGGAGTGGGTCCTGATGCTCGATGAGGTGGGGGTAGAGCAGGGCTGCATCGTCCTCCTGAACTACCTCACCCCCGGAGACCTCATGCCGTTCCTCCGCGGGACGGTGCTCGAACACTATGAGTTTGCAGACGTCGACCCGATTGCGCTGCGCGACCGCCTGCTCGCTCGCGCACACGCCCGCGCATCCGCCCAGCCCGGCGCCGGCGCCGCGGGATCGGTCCCCATCGATCACCACTTCAACGTCCGCGGCATCGGGACGGTCATTCTCGGCGGCGTTGTGCGGGGCGGCATCAGGAAGCACGACACCCTGAAGGTCTACCCCGGGGAGCAGGCGATCACGGTGCGGTCCATCCAGAAGCACGACGACGACTTCGACTGGGCGGCCGAGGGCGACCGCGTGGGGCTCGCGCTCAAGAACATCGAGTCCGACGACCTCGACCGGGGTTTTGTCCTCTCAAGCGATCCCGCAATCCGGACCCGGACGAACCTTGAGGCCCGGGCGACCCTGGTCAAATACTGGCCGGCACCGCTCACGGCAGGGACGGTGCTCCACGTCGGCCACTGGATGCAGTTTATCCCGGCGCGGGTGGAGGCGGTGCGGGACGACGGAGACTGGCGGCAGCCGACGCTCACACTCGCGCTGGAAAAGGACCTTATCCACCTCCCGGGAGATACGGCGGTCCTCCACTACCTCGAGGGCGGGAAACTCCGGATCGCCGGGCATATCGAGTTGCCGTGAGCGGGGGTTGTGAGAACCCCGTTTTTTTCAAGCCTGGTCCTGCAGGGGTGTGTTGGGGGGTAATGCAGGCGGCCCAGGGGGTCGGGCAGAGCGAAGACCGGGGCTTCCAGAACCCCAGCCGCTCCGACAGTCACAGGACCCTCGGAGATCCCCTCCGATGCGATTGGCGACCGGCCCGGGCGCCGCGAGGCTAGCTGTGGTCAAACTCCGGGCGTTCTGGCAGTAGGGGGTGAGGGCATCCTTCACCCGATGCAGCAAAAAAAGGTTAATGGTCTCTGCACTCTATCTAGAAGTCAGGAGACTGTAACGATGAGTGCTACAGGAGAACAATACGTCGTTGATGAGCACGGGAACCGTGTCGCGATTATTCTTCCTCTCCGGGAGTATGAGCAACTGCAGGAGGACCTCCATGACCTTGCCGTGGTAGCAGAGCGGCGCGAAGAACCAAGCATAGGATTTGACGAGTTCAAGAAGCGATATGAGCGATAATGGTGGGATATGCGGTTCTCATCAAAGAAAGCGTTGAGAAGGATATCGCAGCATTGCCGGGTGAGGTTGTTCTGCGCATTCTACAGGACATAGAGGCTCTGTCTGAAAGACCGTTGCCGCCCGGTGTGCGCAAGTTAAGCGGAGCAGAGCATCTCTACCGGATTTGGGTAGGAGATTACCGGATTATATACGCTGTGAATCATGGAGAACAGGAGGTTATAATCCTCTATGTCCGCCACCGGCACACTTGCATATCGTGGGTTGTGACTCCCTGGGCATCCTGAACATTCAAGACCGAATTCGGTCATGATGCTGTACTATCCATGAGATACAAAAATACGCCGTAATCTCCTTCAAACCCCGGGGCGAAGATACTGCACCTTCATCCCCGCCCCGAAGATCCTCTTGCTTTCTGCTCCTGCAATAACTCGTTTGGCGAATAAAACATCGGTTACGACAAAACCGGACAGGTCCGTCACGCCGTAATCGAAGAATACCGAAGACAGGGGAGTTCCCGGACCCACGATCGTCACCCCCTTTGCATTTGCCGAGAGCTCAAGAAGCCGCGGCATACTTTTGTCGCCGACAGCGGCACAGGTGAGAAACGCATAATCGCATTCCGGCAGCAAGTATTCGCAGGCAGAATACGGGTAATCTCCCTCCTCCGGGTCCCACTCAACAATGCTCAGGTCGCAGACAGGGGCAATCAGCTTCTCAAGGAACGGAAAATGGCCGACAACACAGACCTTCTTTCCTTTCACGAGATTCTGGGATTTGATGAACGGGTCTTTCAACCGCTCCTCGACCCGTTTCTTTTCTGCAACCTCGATTCCCGCTCTCCTCGCGGTATCCGGATGATTGTACCACGCGTTGATTGCCGAATGGCCGATTGATGCTTCCTGCAGGTTCCAGGACTTCACATACCCGGCAATCTCTTTCAACGGCTTTCCAATCCTGTTCCCGGTCATCATCGGGGCACGCTGGACATAATCGCGGTATGCTGCAAGACCGATGTTGCCGTTTGCCTCGACATACGTCATCTCCCCGCCGATGACGATATCATCAACGATGACGTCGTCAGGGATCTGCTCGATCAATGCGTCGTATAACTCCCACATAACTCATCTCTCCTGAAATTCCGGAATGCTCTCTTTTGCGACAACCCCTCCCCCCCGGAGCTGATTGCGGATATCGAGGAGGACGGAATCGATCGCCTCAATCCTGTGAAGCGTCCATTCCTCCTCGGCAGTCGTCTCGATCACTTTCGCGATACCTCCGTTCCTGATGACGATCCGCTTATCGGCACGGAGGGCAAGAAGCGGGTCGTGCGTCGACATGAGAACAATCTTCTCGTTGCCAACAAGGAGTTTGATCGCCTCCCGCCGGTCGATACCTGCATTCTCCAGCTCGTCGATGAGGATGATCGGGGACAAACTCAGAAGAGCGGTGTCGGCAATCATCAGCGACCGCGACTGTCCGCCGGAGAGCTGGGTGACCTTCGTATCCAGCGTGAACTTCTCGCCGGCGAGAGAATTGGCAACCGCAAAACACTTCTCTACAACCGCGGAGGAGTCGGGGATCATCCGGCTTTTCGCATGCATCTCCAGGAATTCCTGGACAGTTAAATCCATGACGAAGTTCATATTCTGCGAGAGCTGGGCAACCAGTTTTCCTCCGGCAGAAAACCTCTTGTTGAGATCGGGGACTGAGCCGTTGATGAGAATCTGCCTTGCGGTCGGCGTATCGCGCTGGGCAAGGCACTCGATATCCTCAAGCAGCCTGCTTTTCCCTGAACCGGTAGGACCGACGATACTTACGACCTCACCGGGCGTTATTGTCAGTTCGACCATCTCGGGTTTTCCCGCCTTATCCCGTCCGCCGAGGATCGTAATGGAGGAAATTGCCTCAACAGATTCCTTCTTCCTGGAAAAAGCCTCAAGAAATGCACAGAAGTGGAAGATGACCTCTTCGCGGTCAAGCCCGAACTCCTCAAGCATATCCTCATCGACGTCCTCCAGGATCTCGGGGAGTGTTTTGGTCTCATCAACCCCGACCAGGCGTATGTTGGCGAGGTAATCGACCGCAAGGGGGTAACGGCGGAGGATATCGCCGATTGGCACGGTAGAAACCTCTGCAGCGTAATCGAGGGCCTTCATACGTCGTCGAACTCCATCCGTTTGACCATCCCCATCTGGTACATCTCCCCGATGAGAGTCTCACCGGTACAGTAGGAACAGATGGCGGCAGGCATGGTGAACCTGAGTTTGCGGTCGCGAAGCGTCTGGATATCAAGGGCGTCCTGCCAGTAGCGGGCAAGCATAAACGCTCCCTGGCCGGTGATCCCGTTGACGAAAAGAACTATTGCCGATGCATTGACCTCACGGATATTGAAGGCAAAGACCTCGCGTTCCGCCTGGGAGACGATGTCCCCTTTGGTGACGACGACAATATCGGCGTATTTCAGCATCGGGCCGATCTTCCTCGGCGTGTTGACGCCGGAGAGGTTGTCGATCACACAGACCGAGAGAATACCGTTCACGTATGGCGAGCACCGGTTGCAGAGACCTGCGCTTTCCGTGACAAGGACCGACAATCCCTTTTTCATACCCCATTCAACCGCCTCTTCGACATTGCTGACGAAAAAATGATCCGGGCAGATTTTTCCTGCAAATGCAGTCTGATTGGGTATCTGCTGTTCATCATAGCGCTGGTGATCGAAGGAGGTGAGCGAGTCGAACTTCACGACACCCACGCTTCCTTCGGGCAGTCCGAGGGCTGCAATGGTTTTGAGAATCACGGAGGTCTTCCCCGAAGATGGGGGGCCTGCAACGGTAATCAGCTTCATAACGCCTGGTGATTTGTTATGGGGCGCGTAAATGTATAATGTTTGCTAAATACAAATCGTTAATTCGAATGGGCTTACTGGCGATCTCCAATACTCCGTACACGAAAAAGGGAAGAGTACCGATCACATTTCGCACTCTTCGGAAGGTTTCATCCCGGGAGCACGAGCGTTCCGGACTCTGGTTCCGGTACTGGTATGTTTCTCTGGAATACGCCTATAATGCGCTGTTTCAGGCTGGATGGTAGACCTGGCCCGTTGCTTCCATGCCTGTCCCGGTACACCGGACCGTGGCGGATATCGCCGCGGGGGGGCTAAAAAAAGGGTTTGGTTTAGATGAGTTTGAAGAGCGGGTGGGTATCGACCTTGGGCTCGATACCGAGATCACGCACCGCTTCCAGCACGACGATGTCGACGTAGGCCTGTGCGGTGATCATCGCTTCGACGTTCTCGATCGGGCCGTACATGATCAGGTCGGCGCCGAGCGTGCTTGCAACCATGTTGCACCCGATATCGGGGGCAGACCATGCCGCCTGGCGCAGTCCGTCCGTACCGCCGAGGTAGTGGTGCGTGAGCTGCTTGATGAGGTTCTCTTTGCCCTCGAGGCCGGCCAGCTGCTGCGAGGGAACTTTCTTCGTCCCCTTCCACCGCTTCAGCCAGGTCCAGGAGACGGTCATGTTGTGGTAAGCGCCACCGGTGGGGAGACCGTGGATCGCCTTGCAGGCGAGGATCTCACGGTACGAACCGCCGGAACCGAGACCGAGCGGGGTCGCCGCGGTGTCGAGGATCGGGCGGGTGATGCCGCACTTCTCCGCGATCTCAAGCATCCCCATCTCCTGTCCGGCGACGCCGCCCTCGACCAGAACCTTCTCACGGCCGGCGACCGACGGGTCACCGGGGTTGAAGGCGAGGACGATCGCGGCGTTCACGTCGCTCTTTGCCAGCGCCTCGATGTTCTCGGGCAGGATCGAACCGTTGATCGAGTTGTAGATCGCACGGTCCGCAACGCCGGCCTGCGTGACGTAGTCACACGCGTGGGCAAGCGCCGCCGGGACGGAAGAGTCCATCAGGAACGCGGTCTTGTCGTCGATGCTGCAGAACCAGTCGATGTAACTCTCGAAGGCCTCGCCGAACTCCCCGATGATCTGGATGAAGTGCGGGATACCGGTGAGATCCGAGAGTTCCTGGCAGCGGTTCCAGAGCGCCTCCGCCGTGGGTTTGTCAATCTTTCCGGTGTGGTCATCCAGAACAACTTCGTGCTTGTTGTAGAAGATGGATGCACCGAGCACGGTCGGGTATTCTCCAGGCTGCCCGCCGATCTTGGTACCGCTAAAGTCGTGTACCGTCTGCTCTTTTTCGAACTTGAACATATTCGTCAATCCTCCTTACAGGTACCCAACTAACTTGGGCAGTAACACCAACAACATCATGAATACAATCAAACCTGCAACCAGTCCATACAGGATGCCGATATCGCGCCCGACTTTCCTTCCGACGCGCTGGGCAATCTCTGCATCGACGAACTCGATCCTCTCTTCGATAGCGTTGAGCCGCTCCTCGATCTCAAGGAACTGCGGGTTTGCGCCTGCAACGGCAACTTCCGCCGCACCGCCGGCCGCTTCCTTGACCTCGACGATCATGGGTTCTGCGGGGAACGCACCGGGGTCCTTGGCCTTGAGTTCGTTGATCTTGGCCTTGATGGTCCCCATATCCTCGCTTTCCATGATGTCGACGATCTCGACCTGCTCCTGGAAGCGCTTGATCGCTTCATCAGAGAGGTTCTCGATGAACGGGATGGCTCCCTGGGCGCCGACGATCTTACCGCCGGAAACACCGCCGGCATGCAGAGCGATGAAACTCTGGCCGGAGAGGTGGCCCTTCACTTCCGTACCGCAGCAGAGGATGAACCTGATGTTGGGGTTGGAGATGACGTTTGCGATGACCTTCTCGAGGCCGAGGTTCTCGGTCTTGCAGGACCCGGCGATTGCCGCTCCGGCATCGCAGATGCCCTGTTCGTCGAGGTGGGATCCCATGGTGACGACGCCGACGCAACTCTGCGCGTCTCCGGTGTGGAAGTCGCCCTGAACAATCGGCCATCCGCTGGCCGGTGATTTCTTCTCAACCATGTTAGATCGCCCCCAGCATCAGTGCCGGAACCAGGATCAGGAGCATCACGGCGACGATCCCGACTGCGAACCCGAGGATCCCCATGCCCATGATGCCCGATTCGAGTTTGGTCGTGCGGGCAAGGATCTGTGCCTTGTACCGGATGGCGTCCATCATTCTGTTGATTGCGGTCATCCGGATGGGGCCTGCCTGTTTACTTTCTTCTGCCATCTATATCACCCCAGCAGGATAAATCCAAGGATCACAAACGAGACGATCAGGCCGATCATGAGACCCTCGATCTTGCCCGAGTAGACACCGGCAGCAAACTTGTTGCGGTAGCCGATGTCGGTGACCATCCGCTCGATGACCTTCATCCGCGCATGTATCAGTGCCAGCTCGCCGGAGAGCGGCTGAACTTCGCCGGTTACCTCTTCGGCGCCGGCACCGGCCGCTTCCTTGACCTCGACGATCATGGGTTCTGCGGGGAACGCACCGGGGTCCTTGGCCTTGAGTTCGTTGATCTTGGCCTTGATGGTCCCCATATCCTCGCTTTCCATGATGTCGACGATCTCGACCTGCTCCTGGAAGCGCTTGATCGCTTCATCAGAGAGGTTCTCGATGAACGGGATGGCTCCCTGGGCGCCGACGATCTTACCGCCGGAAACACCGCCGGCATGCAGAGCGATGAAACTCTGGCCGGAGAGGTGGCCCTTCACTTCCGTACCGCAGCAGAGGATGAACCTGATGTTGGGGTTGGAGATGACGTTTGCGATGACCTTCTCGAGGCCGAGGTTCTCGGTCTTGCAGGACCCGGCGATTGCCGCTCCGGCATCGCAGATGCCCTGTTCGTCGAGGTGGGATCCCATGGTGACGACGCCGACGCAACTCTGCGCGTCTCCGGTGTGGAAGTCGCCCTGAACAATCGGCCATCCGCTGGCCGGTGATTTCTTCTCAACCATGTTCTTCACCTCACAGCAGTCCTAATACGATGACACCGGCAACCAGAAGGCCGATTGCCATGCCATACCAGAATGCGGTCACGCCTCCGGCGATCTTGAGGACTCCCTCTCTATTCGGGAACGATGCCAGGAAGTTGCCCTCGCCGGAGAGCATGCCGACCAGGTCGTCGGTGATCTTCTCGAGTTCCGCTACCTGTTCGAGCACGGGGGTGTACGAGACACCGGCGGTGGTGACGACACCGACCATCGGATCGACGACCAGCCCGTACTCGGGCAGCACCTGAATGTATGCCATTTAGGCACCTCCCTTGGGCTCCAGGATCGGCTGCGCGTCGAGCCATGCGTAGGCATCACGCTTCGAGAGCACAATGTACTGCGCATAGGTGTAGATCCACCCGACGATCGAGACCACGAGCGAGATGAGGGCAGGGATGAACGCGATGAACGCAAACGACATGATCGCAACGGGGATCATGGAGAGGAACCCGCACTCTGCGGCGAGCATGAGCGTCCGGTCCTGCTTCTCCCCCGGCCCGAGACAGGCGTTGAAGGAGTGCTGGATCGCGATTGCGGCGAGCATGAAGATCACGGCGATGATGCTGCCGCCGATGACGGAGGCCTCGTAACTCTGTACGGTGAATCCGAGGATGACGGTCGTGCCGGTGATCAGGTCCTGGAAGTTGAACGTTCCACCGACCATGGCTGCGAGGCCGAGCACTGTTATTGCACCGACAATCGCAAGTTCAGTCAGGGAGACGACCATGACCGGGATATCCATCCTGACCACGTGGTTAGCCAGCAGCCCGGCGACCGCACCGATGATCGCGGCAACGATGACCGCAACGATCGGCGCAAAGATGCCGGTCGTGGCTCCGACGAGCGCGGCGATGACACCGGACCCGAGCGCGATCATACCCGCCGACGGGACACCGGTACCAAGACCGTAGCTGCAGAGGTGCTTGATCGTGTCGGTACCCCAGAGGAGTGCGACCACGGCGGCAAGCCCGCCGAAGAACGCGAAGTACTGGGTCTGGGTAATCGTGTTCAGGTATGTCAGGTAGATGAGGACGATCGATCCCACGAGCCCGTAGATCAGGATCTGGTTGTGTGGGATGCCGCCTGCTCCTACTTCAATTTTTACCGACATTTAGAATACCCCCAGCAGTCCGAGCAGCCCGATTGCAAAGATGCCTGCAACCGCCGACGCCGCAGCGGCCGCGATGACCGCTCGCGGGAATCTCTTGAACTTGGGGTCGTGCGGCCCTTCGATCGTACCGGTGATGTTGTACGCCGCAAGCACGGCGTTCATCAGGAACATGCCGACCGCGAAGACGCCGGCAAGCGATATGGCGACGGGGGCGATCTGTTCGACCGTTGCGTTCAGGATTGTGGGCAACTGCGCCTGGTAGACCTCGAGGAGCTCGATGTAGATGAGCGTTCCGCCGAGACCGCCGAGTGCACCGCCAATGACGCCGCCAACCCAGGAGACGAACGGGAGGCCGTGCCCCTCGGTACCCTGGCTCTTGTACCCGGAGAAGGTGTCGCCCGTGATTGGGTCCTTGTCGACCTTACCGGAAGCTGCCGGGATACCCATGCCGAAGACGTAGACGACGTTTACCATCGTACAGGTGATCGCCATTAAGAGGCCGCCGCCAATCGCACCGCCGGCGAGGGCGACGGGAATTCCGAGCGGGACAGCCCACGCGCCGCCGAAGAGCCCGGCAAGGCCGGCGCCGGCTGCGAGCATCGCGACACCGGTCGCGATACCTGGTGCCTGTCCCATCGCTGCGGGTGCCCCGCCGACCGGGACGAAGTGGACGCCGAACCCGATCAGGACGCCGCCGATGATGATGCCGACGAGAGCGATCAGCCCGGCCATCTGCACGAGGAAGAAGGCGAGCGCAAGCGCGACGATGATAAGAACAATGCTGATAACGAGGCCCATCCCCGTCGGGGGCTGGATACCCGCAGTCTGTTTAGGTCCGCCGAGCGCGCTCATGATGACGCCTCCTCAGGAGCCGTATAGGGCCCGAAGGTCTTCCTTGCCCAGACCTCGATGTAGCGGTCAATGATGGCAAAGACCAGGATCACGACGATGCCGACGATGACCGCTCCCCATCCGTTGACGAGCGGCTCGAAGACCACGGTACGCCAGAGCTCGAAGAAGACGATCAGGCCAAAGCAGACTCCCGACGCGGGGCCGCCGAGTTTGGCGCTGAAGAACCCGTTGTCGAGCGAGTTCCGCTGGCCGGCTTCGGCGTAGCGGACGATGTTACCGGACGCGGAGATCGGAACTCCGGCTCCGAACTTCTGCTCCTGGTACTGCCGCTCCTTTCCGTAGAACGGGTTACCGGTTGCAGACCCGGCTGCACCGAGCGCGATACCCCATACGAGGCCCAGCAGTGGGAGCGGGAAGGGGTGGCCGAGTGCGCTGATGATCAGGTGACACATCGCGACGGTGGTGAAGATCGCAACGAACGCGTGTGCCATGGTCACGGTCGTCATCGACTTTAAGATATCGATGTAGACCGGCTGTCCAAACTTGGCGAGACTTGCAGTACGGCCGAGATACGCGGTTGTCGCGTAAACGCCCTGCACGAAGACTGCAAGAGCGCTCCCGAGTACGATTGCAAGTATCGGATTTATCTGCATCGCCATGAAAGCCCAGGCAAGGCCTGCACCCAGGGCAACCCAGAGGCCGTACGCGGGAGGTTCACCGGCAATTGCCTTGTTAAAGATGCGGTGAATATATCCCATCTGCGGAGCGAGCTGAACCTGAGAGTTCGGGTCACCCTGTGATCCGATATCAGACTCAGTATCCTCTGCAGCGCCGGCTACGGTTGCAAGAGCACCTGCCAATGCGGTAATGCCGATGCCAAATACGATCTCTTCCATTCAGCATCCTCCTTTGATGCACGTTGCACCAGAGTATGAGTTCAAAACCTTTTTGGTTCATTTAACAGTTGTTTATGACTTAATTAAAGGTTTCGAAAAGTTGCGCCGATATAGCAACGAAATGTTAAAAATCGCCCGGAATAGTCTTTTTAGTCATATGAGGTTACACTAAGGAAAAAAAAGTTGAATTGGGGTTACCGGGCCGGAATGATGAGCGAACGCTCGCCGGCGGGCATAAACTCGCGGATGGCACCCTTCGCGAACTCGCGGCGGGGCTCGGCGAAGTCGAACTTCAGGGCCGGGTCGGCGAAGCAGATCTTCACACGCGGGTCGAAGCACCACGCGTCGCCGCGCCCGTAGTGAGCGCCGCCGACGATCGCGGCGTACTCGCCCTGGTGGCCGACGTTCATCGCGTAGTTCGGGTAGTTCGGGCCGCGGACCTCGCCGATCGCGCCCTCGTCCCCACGGATGGAGAGCGAGTTCGCGGACCCGCACTGGTCCTGGAGGTCGTAGCCGAAGAAGCCGAGACGCGACCAGCCGTCCTTGTGCAGGAGCATCGAGAGATACCAGGCGTTCAGGCCGGCGTTCGAGTTGCCGGTCGCAATGGAGGTCGTGAGACCGGATGCGGCGGCGATGACACCGGCACGCTGGGACCCGCCGAAGTGGTCCTCCATCATGGTCGGGAACTGCTCGTACTGCTCCATGGCGTTGAGCGAGACCTCGGTCGCCATGTCGTTGACGATGTCGTAGGTCGGCTTGACCTTATCGTTCGGGCTCGGGTTCTTCCAGTCGACCTTGTACTTGTCCTTGATGTAGTCCATACCGTAGTAGGTGAACTCGTCAAGGATGTTGTCGGTGTAGGCCGCGGTCGCGTACTGGGTGAACCCGACACCGCCGGACATGTAGGAGCCGAGCCAGATCTGGTCATAGAGCATGGTTCCGGCGCCGACGACCTCAAGGGAGGCCCTGGAGGGGTCGTTCGGGTACTTCCGGTTCGCCTGGACGATATCCGAGAAGAGGCCGAACGCGAGGCCGCCGGGCTCGTTCGGGCCACGGGCACGCCGGGCGGGCAGGTGGGAGGCCATCTGGATGACGCCCGCGTGTTTCGCGGCGTAAGAGAGGTCGGCAACGGCCGCTTCACCGGCGCACATGCGGTAGGCGGCGATGAAGGACATGCCGATCTGCATTGCAGACCACCGGGAGGTCGTTCCACCGTCGCAGGTCCGTGAGACCGTGGTCGGGATGTGGATCGCCTGCCAGAGAGACTTCCCTACGGCTGCAGAGAGGGCCTGGGCCTGCTTGGCGGGGAAGAGCTTCTCGACGTCGAGGACGAACTGGGGCTCGAGGTCATCGGCAAGTTCCTGGTCGCCGGTGAAGACCTTGACGTAACAGTCGTCGACGAGGCCGGGGTGCGTCTCGACCATGTGCTCCTGGACGACGGCCGCGCCGGGCATGGCGTGGTTTAAGATATGGAGGTACTCGTTGATCGTCTCAGGGGTGACTTCCTTTCCGAGACGCTTCTGCAGGGTCTGGTGGGCAAGGTCCATGTTGACGATGACCGTCCTCCGGATGTCGTCCCAGAACTGCTGCATCGCAGCGTTGTTGACGAAGTGGAGGTCGTCGCCCTCGACGAAGACGCCGGTGCCGGAGACTTCATAGGTCATCAGCTGGCGCTGGCCCAGCGGGATACCGCCAAGGTGGCAGCGCTCGGGGTCGTACATGGAGATGCCGCGTCCCATCTCGATGGCCTTGCTGGCCTTCACGAACTCCATCTTGCGGGGAGACTGGTGAATACCGTTGAACTTGTAGTACTCTGCCGTATCGGACTGGACATCCTGTCCCTGGAACTTCTCCTTGAGTGCTTTCAGGAACATCTTCTGGGATCTTTCAATCTTTGCCATTGTGATCACTCCCTTGGAAGGAATCCGTATTTCGTCCGCAGCGTGTGGATACGCTGGACGTACTCGACGTACTCCTTGTCGTCGCGGTACGGGGTGCCGCCGAGCGAGTGGAAGATCGTCGTGTGGGCCTTGAGCCACTTCTCGTCGAGCGGCTTGCCGACGGCGACGGCACGGTCGAGGGGCTCGCCGATCTGGTTCTTGACGTAGCGGACGATGCCGTCCTCGCCAAGGACACTCCTCTGGAGCATGTCGAACATCATACCGTTCTCGGCAAGACGGAGCGAGTGGCCGTGCACGGTCGCACCGCGGATGCCGGTCCGGGCCGGGTCGAGGAGCTCGGTGTTGATGAGTTCCTTTGCGTACTTCTCGAGGTCACGCTCGCGGCACTCGACGATCTGGCGGCCGGAGAGCGTACCGGGGTCGATGCCGCGGAAGCGGTAGCACTCGGTGTAGGTCCGCTGGTAGGGCTGCGAGGGGGCGAAGAACATCGAGTCCGCGAACTGGATGTAGCGGACACGGTCGCCGGCCTTGGCGCCCTCTGTCGGGGTTACGATCTTCCTGATGGGGCAGTCGGGCTCCTGCTGCTCGGCGAGCGGCGGGTGGGCCGTTGGATAGGCGGCTCCCGGCGCCCTGTGGCCGAGGATCAGCACGATGTCCTCGTCAGTCACATCACGCATCTTTTCAAGCTTCTGGTTGGGGTTCATCTGCTTGCGCCGGTTCTCGGCGACCTTGGATGTACCCGGTCCGTATTGGGGCTTGTATGCCATGTTTCCTTTCACCTTCATGTTGGGTTTTTTAGCACTTTCATAACGGCACGAATGACCTCTGCCAGTTTTTCCCTGCCTGGCGTCTGACCCCGTGTCACACCGCTGACGATATCCATCACCATGCCTTTCGTCTTCACCCGGTCGGGCGGCGGCATAACCACTGCTGTCCTGACCCCCTCTTTTGCGAGGTCTTCGAAGTCGATCGGGACCTGGGAGACGACGATTGCCCTGATGTCTGCATGCTCAAGGATAAACCGGACCTTCTGCACCACGTGGGAGCGGACATTCCCATGGTGCAGGATGGCGACCTTGTGCTGCTCGATCTGGGCTATCTCCTTCTCGGTCAACCCGAAATACGCTCCGAGGACGTGACCCGCGACGGGGGAATCTGCCGGAACCCCGCTTCCTGCATTGAGGACGAGCGTGGTTACGGAGAACTGTGCCCCTTCCCTCCGGAGACCGGAGGTGATGTCGCAGACCGGTTTTGTGACGTGTCTGCGGCCCGGGGACATCCCGATCACGATCACATCCGGGGATCTCGCTTCGGAGATGGTCCCGCGCTGGGCAAGACCGCCTCCTTTTCCCATCCCCATGCTCTCGCGGCAGTCGACAACCTGGGTTACTCTTCCGATAGGCATCTTACTTGGTTCCCTGAATGATAACGGGGCCGTCTTTCCTCCGCGGATCGACAAGCCCGAGGATCTCTCTGTCGGCGTCAGGTCCGTACTTTGCGTAGTCGGACAGCGTCGGTCGGGTCTTCATGTACCGCCCCTGCTGGACGGTGCAGGAGAAACCCTTATCGGCAAAGACGTTGTCGACCGCCTCTCCGATAGCCGGGATGTACGACTCGTCCTCAAGCTCCAGGATGATTATTCCAACCTGTACCCGGAGCTGGACGTCCTGGTTTCCGACACGGATGATCTTACGGTCCGGGTGGGGGTTAGGTTGCCCCCGTGCCGGGCCGTATGGAACGGTGGCGGGAATACTCGGTCCGTTGATGGACATCCGGCGAATCCCGCCGACCTGAACGAGCCTGTTCAGGAGTTGTTCCGCTGTGTCGGGCCTGAGGAATCGCGCAGAAACGATTCGAACCTGAGGGTATATGGCTTCGGTCATCAGTATCCTTGTGTTATTTACACACCCTGTGCGATCTGCTGGAGCGGCTTGTTGAAGACGTCGACCTTGCCGTAGGTCTCGGCATAGATCTTCGAGGTGCTCTCGGGCGAGAACATCTGGGTTCCGGCATCGAGCGCCGCCGCGGCGACCACGCACGGGATAGCGACGCCTGCGGCGTGCCTGGTCACGACGTGGTTGCCGTTGAAGATACCGGGGCCGCCACCGCCGTAGATCGAGTGGCTGAAGAACGAGAACCCGACGGCAGTACCCATGACACGGCCGTAGTCACAGCCGGGGAGACCGGTCTCGTGCTCAAGCAGGTCGTTGAAGTACAGGAGCGTCGAGGAGACCGCCTGGGCGAACCGGCCGGCACCGCAGTTGACCATGGTGGCTGCCATGGTTCCGGCGGCGGCGTAGGCGTTCCAGAGCATGGGGTCCTTCGTGTCGTAGAACTGGAAGTACCCGCCCTTCTTGCCCGGAGCGATGACCTTGTCCTCGATGGCGCGCTCAACCAGGCTCTGGACGACCGTGCCGATGGTTCCGGTTGCTCCGTTCTTCTTGACGAGGTCGTAGACCAGGTTGTTCGCGTTCAGGCCCTGGTAAGCATAGGTGAGCAGATGGGCGCGCTCGAACGGTCCGATGGCGTTCCCCATCTCAAACATTCCTGCCTGCTCGAAGGTGGACGAGAGTGCGGCGCCTTCCATTGCGTTCTTGCCGGTCATCATGACGACGTGGTTGACCGGGATGTTCCGGAGCGCGTAGCCAAGACCTTCGTTGTTCTGGGGGATCGACAGGACGGAAGCGACGTTCGCGCCGCCGAGGTCCATCGTGTGCGGGTAGGAACCCCAGACTGCTGCCTTGACCATCGCTGCGTCGAACGCTCCGATGTTGAACTGCTCGACAAGCGAGTAGGTGGTCGCGGCTGCGACCGACGTGATCGTGGCATCGTAGGTGGATGCGGCCGCCAGGCGGACGCTCGGCACCTCAACGAGGATGAGTTTGCCGCCGTTGAACTCGCGGATCTTGGTGTCGTCACCCTCCTCGACCTGAACCATCTCCTTGATCTTGGCGATGACTGCGTCCTTGTTGCCGATGATGTCGAGGTTCATCTCGCGGCCGAGGACATAGCCCTTCGCTACCTTTCCGGTCTTCAGGGACTCCTGGATACCGTTCAGGTTGACAGCAACCGTCCTCTTGGTGAGGTCGATAAGCTTCCTGGTTGCCGGGTTGACCAGCGGGCTGATCTTCTCAAGCGGCACACCGCTCTTCAACTGCTTGCCTGCATCATCGTACAGGTCAATAGTTTCCTTGTATTTTGCCATAATTTTCCTCCATTACCCTCTTTGAGTGCATACAATCTGGAACTGTGAACTGAACGCTAAAAGTATCACTGACTGTGTCTGATGATAACTACTGCACGTCCTCGTGGGACAAAAAGATAATAACCTTCTCTGACGATATAAGCGTTGCTATTTACGCCTATGGTTAGATATATATCCGGTGTGCAATATTAGATATTTACTGAATATCGGTCAATCGCATCAGATACCGAATATTTCACACCGCCTGGGAGTGATGTGAAGTAATTAAAATAGTGTTACTTCGTGACACTCTGTGTTACAGTTTATCTGAGGGTCGCACCCAATCTCAAAAGATCGGCACCGCTCCATACGCGCGGCGAAAAAGGGGGAGATCAGGCCTCGACCCGCTGGTACAGCTTACCATAGATTGCCTGGCCTTTTCTCTTCCGGTGACGCTCGCCGAGATCGCCCTCGTAGAGAGCAAATCGTCCCTTGGTGCCGTCCACCTCGATATCGACGTCTTTGCGGTATGCAAACCCGGGCATCATGACATCGATGGTGCCAAAGACGTAGATCTCGCCTTCTACCATCTGGCCGCCGAGACGGCTCTTTGCATTGCCCTTGATGACGATCTTGCCGCCCTCAGCATGCGTGGCAACGTGGACGTCGACGTCTCCACCGACGATGATCTCGCCGCCGTTCATGAAGGTGCCGAGATCGCTCCCGGCATTGCCCGAGACAACGATCTTCCCGCCGGTCATGCCGCGCCAGTCCCCACGGTATGCAGCGCCGAGGTAGTTGCCGGCGTTGCCCTTGATGAGGAGCTCGCCGCCCTTCATCCCGGTCCCGGCAAAGGCGTCAACGTTTCCGTTCACCGTGATCCTGCCGCCCTGCATCCATGCACCGACGTACATGTCGGCGTTGCCGTTCACAACGACTTCGCCTGCGGTCATCTTCATGCCGATGTATTTGACCCGCGAGAGATCCCCGTTGACGATGATCTTCGTCTCTTCCGGGGTCGCCCCGGCCTTGCCGGAGACCTCAAAGAAGTCTCCGAGCCGGTGCTCTTCTCTTCCCACGTAGACCGGGAGGGCGGCGATCTCCTCCGCCTTCTTCCCGGCGAACGCATCGGGGGTGATACTGTCAGCCTCGAGGTACAGCCCGGGCTGGTTCTTTATGGTGAGTGTAACGGTTTCCATCCTTCTCTGCACCTCACTCTGTGGCGTCAACCTCAATCACGTACGGGTTCGGGAGGTAGTGGTGCCCCGTAACCTCGTAGTTGTTCAGGGTGACGGTGTAGTAGCGGAGGAACTTCTCCTTGACGTCACGCATCACCTGCGGGTTCTCATTCACCCTGGCGTTCACCCAGAGCGTCCGCTTGTTGCCGTTCGAGACGACCTCGTGGTCGCTGATGACCTGAACACCGGTCTTGAAGAGGTGGCGGGCGTTGCCGAACGCCTTCTCGATATCGTCGGGCGCGTAGGGCTCGTTCGGGTTGAAGTCAAAGACGGCCACATCCGCGTCGAGGCCGGGCGCGAGTCCGCCGTACATGTGCGCGAGGCCGAGCGCCTTTGCCGGTCCTGCGCGGGTCATCTGCGCGATCTCGTAGAGGTCGAGTTCGCGGTCGATGCCGGCAAGGTTGGTCGCATCGATGACTTTGTCCTTGTGCTTGAAGGCGTCGAACTGCTGCTCGCGCGCCTCCCTGCTCATCAGCCACTTCATGATCCGCGGGTAGCGGATGAACGGTCCGGCGTTCGGGTGGTCGGTGGTCATGAAGACCCGCATGGGATCCTTTGCAAGCAGCGCGAGTTCAAGACCGATGCACCACTGGATGGCGCAGACCTTGATGCTCGGGCTGTAGATATAGGGCACGACACCGGATCCGGTCTCGAGTTCCACGTCGGCGTTTGCCCACTTTAAGTGGTTCAGTTCGGTGAGATGGTGCTCGAACGGCCCGTCGGCGGTCATGGTCGTGGTCTCATCGAGCGTCACCTGACCCATGTCGATGGTGATGTTGTCGTGAGAGTTCACGTAGTCCATGATCTCCTTCGCCTTGGACTCCACGTTTGCCCAGGAGTCGCCGCCGTAGGAGTGGAACTGGACGTGGGTGTGGTGCATCACCTGGTCGCGGCCGAACTTGCTGTTCGGTTTGATGCCCTCCGAGAGCTTGAACGTATCGAGAGTCGTCGTATAGTTGCCGGGGTTCCCGAGGTTGTTCGCGTGCACGTGCATCGAGTGCGGGAGACCGAGGTACTCGTTCGCCTCGATGAGGCCTTTCACGATCTGCGCCGGGGTGATGTCGAAGTAGGGGACCGGGTCGTGAACGTTCTCACAGTTCAGGCCCCAGCCCCAGGCTTCGGTGCCGCCGGGGTTGACGACCTTGACCGCGTAGCCCTTCGTGGCGCGAAGCAGCCAGGCGATGTAGGCGACGGTGTTCTCGATCTCGTGGTTCTTCAGGTACTCGAGCACGAACCAGTTGTTGCCGAAGACCGGGTAGGCACCCTGGTCGAGGATCGGCGTGTCCCGCATCTCCTCATGGGTATGCCGGGCATACAACGGCGGCATGGCCGCTTCCATCACGGTGGTGTAGCCCATGCGGGCGTAGTTGTAGCCGGTTCGGATCACCGTCGGCACCGAGAACCCACCCTGCATCCGCTCGATGCCGCGTCCGGGCTTGTAGGTGAAGAGTTTATCTTCCGGGCGGAAGTTCCGGCCGATGTTCACCTTCGGGCCGGCAACGTGGGCGTGGATATCGACACCGCCGGCGAGGACGGTCTTACCCGTAGCGTCGATGATCTTCGGGCTCTTGACAGCCGTGGTCTCGACGATCTTCCCGTCCTTGATGGCGACATCGGTTGCATCGCCTTTGATCCCGAGAACCGGGTCGAAGACGAACCCATTCTTGATGAGATATTCTGCCATCGCTTATACCCCCTTGATCTCCCGGACGCGCGCAAGGACGCGGTCGAGGAACTCTTCATCGGTCAGCATGCCCTCCGGGGCATCGACGACCTTTCTGGTCTCAATCGGCACGTTGTCCATCCGGTAGGCGCACCCGCCCACCTCGACGCCCACGAAGGCGACCGGGACGTGGACATTGCAGACCTCGGTGGTCGGGGTCTCGTGCGGCTCGACGGCGACCGAAGGCAGATCGTAGATCTTCTTCACCGAGCTGAAGGGGAAGTGTGCACCAGGGTCGCTTCCGAGGACGAAGACGGCGTCCACCTCGCCCCTGCGGAGCAGGTCGTTTGATGTCGTCTCGCCGGGATTGTAGCGGGCAAAGCCACGGGAGAGGTCCACCGCGAAGGGGAACCCGAACTGCCAGCCCCAGACCTGGCCGGAGCCGGTGACGTTGTAGTGCCCGCGCATCGGCATAATGGCGGCTTTCGTGTACTCGTTTAAGTCACGGGTGACCGCGATGGCTGCATCGATGTTGTGGTTCTTTCCAATCGACTGGGTCACACCCATACCGAAGAAGATGATCGCGAAACGGCCGCTCTTGAGCATCTCGGCGGCCCCGTAGATCTTCTCCTTGGGGATGCCGGCGACGACGTCGGGGAGCTGCTCGCCCTTGAACGCCACGCGGAGCGCGTCGAGGAGTTCGTAGTCGCGCCCCTGCTCGATCTGGAGGTGGACGTCCGCGATCCGGGCGGTATCGGTGACCCGGGGATCGACGACGATCATCTTCCGGCCCGTGTGGCCCTTGCCGGTGAAGAAGCCCCGGGGGAAGATCGAGTAGCGGGACATGTGTCGCGGGTGAGCGTGAGCCGGGTTGCATCCCCAGAAGAGGATCCGGTCGGCACGGTTCTTGACCTCACCGAGCGTGCAGGTCGGGATGCCGATATCCTGGACTGCGATAAGGGATGTTCCGTGGCAGACAGTCGCCGTGTTGTCCATGACCGCCCCGACAAGCTCGCCGATCTCGGACCCGACAGACTGGGCCTCACAGTTTGTGGAACTCCAGCCGTACATCAGGGGCTTCTTTGCGTCGGCAAGCATCCTCGCCGTGTACTCGACTGCCTCGTCGTAGGAGATCTCCTTCCAGGAACCGTCGTCCTGCCGCATGCGTGGGCGGGTGATACGGTCCGCTGCCTGCGAGTGAAGAAACTTCTCGGCGCCGATGGCACACGCGTTGTAGACTTCAAAGAGCTTCTTTCCGTCATCACTGACGACGACCTCAAGGTCGTCGCAGAGTGTCCCGCAGAATGGGCAGACCACGTCGGTTACTGTCTTTGTCATGCTAGTTCACCCCTGCATCCTTTGCGCACCAGTTCAAGTGAGCCGAGGACAGGTTCGTTCTTGGCGACTTCCACCGTGACGGGCGTACCCTTAAACGTTGGCATCCCGGTCGAGTAGGTGTTCGGGTTGACCACCATGTTTGCCCATGGGCCCATCGGTATATACGCTACACCGGGATGGGGGCCCTGGGTTGCCTCGACCGCCTTGACAACGACGCTGCCGTACTGGCTGGTGACACGTACGTTCGTGTTGCGGAAAGCCCCGAGCTTCTTAAAGTCCGCCGGATCGAGCTCGATAATCCCGCAGGCGGCGGTGTAGGCGGGTTTTTCCTTCCCCGCCTCCATCGACACCCCCTGCTGGATGGTGCGACCCGTGATCAAATTTACTCTGATTGCCATTGTTATTCATCCCCTGTCTTATTGTATTATCTGGCAAACTCTTTGAGCGGGCTTGGGCCGAGCTCGTTGATGGTCTTGACGACGTCTTCCATGACCGTCCCCCACTTTGCACCCTCAGATGCGGAGACGAAGGTCATCCTGAGACGCTTGTCGTCAAGGCCGATGTTCTTGAGGACACTCTTCAAGAGGAACATCCTCTTTGCAGCCTTAAAGTTGCCCTCAAGGTAGTGGCAGTCGCCGAAGTGACACCCGGAGACCAGCACCCCGTCCGCCCCGTCCTGGAATGCCTTCAGGATGAAGAGCGGATCGATCCGGCCCGTGCACATTACGCGGACGGCACGGATGTCGGGGGGATACTGGATACGGGCACCGCCGGCGAGGTCTGCACCGGCGTAGGAACACCAGTTGCAGATGATGGCGATGATCTTTGGTTTCCAGTTCTCGTCTGCCATTTACTGTTCACCTCCAAGGAGGAATGCATCGATCTGTGCGATGATCTGCGGGGTTGCGAAGTGTTGCATCCAGATGGCACCGCCGGGGCAGAACCCGCCGCAGGTGCCGCAGCCCTTGCACTTGGCCTCGGTGACCTGCATGACCGTGCGGCCTTCCTTCTCGACGAGCGAGAGGGCACTGTAGGGGCACTGGTTGACGCACAGCCCGCATCCGGCGCACTTCTCCTCAAGGCACACGGCGAAGTAGGGCTCGAGCTCCACTTCTCCCCGGTGAATCGGGATGGACGCCGCGGACGCTGCACCCTCTGCCTGAGCGACCGTGTCGGGGATATCCTTCGGTCCCTGGCAGACGCCGGCGAGGTAGACACCGGCCGTGGTGGTGCCGCACGGGTTCAACTTCGGGTGGGCCTCAAGGAGCCAGCCGTCCTGCGAGCAGGAGACACCGAAGAGTCTCCGCGTCTTCTCGGTCTCGGCGGTGGGCTGGATAGCGGCTGCGAGCACGACCATATCGACCTCCATGTCGATCGGTCGTCCGAGCAGCGTGTCCTCCGCGTTGACGTGGAGGTTCTTCGTAACCGGGTCTTCGGTGATGTTTGCGACCCTGCCGCGGATGAACTTTGCACCCTCGTTCTGGATGCGGTAGTAGAACTCCTCGTACATCTTGCCGAAGGACCGGATGTCCATGTAGAAGATGTAGGGGATCGCGCCGGGGATCTTTTCGATGATCTGGTGGGCGTGCTTGAGCGAGTACATGCAGCAGAACCGCGAGCAGTACGGCTTGCCGACGCCGGTCGAGTCACGGGATCCTGCACAGAGGACGAATGCGATCTTCTTCGGGGTCTCGCCGTCGCTTGGGCGGATGAGGTGGCCGCCGGTCGGTCCGGACGCGCAGATCAGCCGCTCGAACTCGAGGCTCGTGATGACGTTGTCGTAGTTCTTGTAACCCCACTCGAACTTCTTCTCGATCGGGAAGATGTCGTATCCCGTGGCGAGGACGACGGTACCGACCTTGACGGTCATGAACTCGTCCTTCGCCTCGAGGTCGACCGCCTTCTTGTCGCCGCATGCCTCGACACAGAGGCCGCACTTGACGCAGGCATCAAAGTCGACGGTGTAGATCAGCGGGGAGACCTGCGGGTGGTAGATATAGATCGCCTTTCTCGGCGCCATGCCGAGCTCGAACGGGTTCGGCTTGATGACCGGACAGACCTCGACACAGTCGCCGCACCCGGTACAGCCGCCGCCGACGATGCCGAGGGCTGTGGCCTCATCAGGGGTGATGACGCCGCGCGCCTTCTTCCGGAGGGTCACGTCGAAGTTGCCGATGTAGCCCTCGACCGCCTCGACCTCGGTGTAGGTGAGGAGCTCGATGCCTTCGTGCCGGTAGACATCCACCATCTTCGGGGTAAGGATACACTGCGAGCAGTCCAGCGTCGGGAAGGTCTTGTCGAGCTGGGACATCCTGCCGCCGATGGAGGGGGTCTTCTCGACGAGGTAGGTCTTGATCCCTGCACTCGCAAGGTCGAGCGCTGCCTGCATGCCGCCGACACCGCCGCCGACGACCATCGCCGCCTTCTCTACGGGAACGCTCTTCGGTATGAGGTCTTCGAGGAGGGATGCCTTTGCTACGGCGATCCTGACTGCGTCCTTCGCCTTCGCGGTGGCCTCTTCGGGCTGGTGCATGTGCACCCACGAGTTCTGCTCGCGGATGTTTGCCATCTCGAACCGGAAGGGGTTTAAGCCGCCCGCCTTGGTCGCGTTACGGAACGTGGGCTCGTGCAGACGGGGAGAACATGCCGCGACGACGATCCCGGTCAGTTTCTGCTCGTTGATGGCCTCAGCGATCTTGTTCTGGCCGGGGGTCGAGCACATGTACTGGTAGTCATCAGCGACGATGACGTTCGGGAGCGTTCTCGCGTACTCCATTACTGCCTTGACGTCGATGGAGCCCGCGATGTTGGTACCACAGTGGCACACAAAAACGCCAATTCTTGGCTCTTCGTATTTCTTGACTTCTGCCATGTATTTGCACCTCACAGGATCTTCTTCAGGAACGGCTCAACACTGATGGCATGGAGGTCGAGCGCGAGATCGTCCGGGCTCATGCCCTGTGCCAGTCCCAGGAGTTCGTTGTAGTGCAGGACGGGGATGCCGTATTCGGCACCGAACTTCTCTTTGATCTCGAGCTGGCCGCGGTCGAACTGGAGCTGGCAGAACGGACAGACTTCGGTGACTGCATCGACGCCGACTTCCTGCATGTTGATCAGCTTCTCGTTCGTGATATCGAGCGCGTGCGCGAGATCGTATCCGCGGACACCGCCGCCGGCACCGCAGCACTGCATCTTGTTGCGGTACTGGACCGGTTCGGCGCCGAGCGCGGCGACAAGTTCTTCCATCCACATCGGGTTCTCGGTATCCCCGAAGTGCCGCTCTTTGCTGGGCTTCATCAGGTGGCAGCCGTAGTGGACGGCGACTTTCGCGCCGGTCAGGGGACGCTTGACGCTGTCGGCGAGCTTCCTGACACCCACGATCTCGGGGTCGTAGTAGAGCTCGGCGAGGTGCCAGACGTCGACGGTCCCCTTGAACTCCATATCGATCTCTTTGAGCACCTCGTTGACTCCGTCGCGGAGTTCATCGTTGTGCTTCAACTTGTGGTTGACCTCCCAGATGGACTTGTAGCACCCGTTGCAGATCAGGGCGATGTCCATCTTCATCTGCTCGGCGAGCACGACGTTCCGGGCCGCCATCGCGTACCAGACGTTTAAGTCGATCGAGCCGAACGCACCCGGTGCCGGGCAGCAGCTTGCGCCCTTCAGGGGCAGGAGGTCGATGCCGACGTTCTTGCTGGTCTGGATGGCCGCCGCCTCGATTCCCGGGTACCGGTTCGGGGCGATGCATCCGAGGAAGAATGCGTACTGGTGATTGTTCTTGCTCATGGTTTCACTCTCCCTCCGCGAGGATTCTGTCCGCGTTCTCTTTGAGCTTGTAGTGGTCGAGGATCTTCCTGATACCGGGCAGGTACTCGGGGTACTTGTGCGTCGTCTCGGGTTCGGCTTCGAGTCCGAGCCTCTTCCTCGCGGCGCGGTTCGCGTCGTTGTTCGGGACGCCGTGGCCCGTCTTGTAGATCAGCTGGACGGTCTGGAGGAAGTTGCGCGGTACGATGTCCCGCTTGAACGCAAGGTTCCTCATCGCCATGATCGCGTCGGTCGGCGCGAGATCCCGGGGGCACCGGTCGGTGCAGCTGTAGCAGGTGGTGCAGAGCCAGAGGTCCGGGTCGGTGAGGATCTCCTCCTCGAGGCCGAGGACTGCCTTGCGCATGAACAGCCGGATACGGTACGAACTCCGGGGTGCCGAGGGGCACGAGCCGGTGCAGGTGCCGCACTGGTAACACATGTGGGCGGCCGTCTGCCCGATCTTCTCCACATCCTTGATGAACTCGGGGTTGCTGTCAGGAATGTAGTATTTCCTGTCCCGGAGTTTCTCAGCGAGTTTCTGGTCCTTATAGTCTTTCTTCACTGCCATTGGCTATCCCTCACGCCTCTTCTGCTGCTCCCAGAACTTTGACCTCGACCTCTCCGGGGGCGGTCTCCTTGACCTTCGACGTCCTCGGGGTGAGCAGCTTCTCCTTGATCCTCTTGAAGAGGTCCGTTTCCTTATCCTGCATCCGGATACCCGTCCGCCGCAGGATGATCGCATCCTCACTCGGGCAGGCGTTGACGCAGGCGCCGCAGAGGATACAGAAGTCCTTGTTGATGGCGATGTTCGGCTCGATCTGACCCTTCATCTCCTTTGCCGGGAGGGGGGTGGGCAGGTAGAGCGCGTTGCAGGGGCAGACCTCAACACAGGTCGAACAACCGCCGGGACACTTCTCGGGGTTGATCTCGATGTCTCCCTCGAAGATCTTCTCGACGGTGATTGCCTCGGTGGGGCAGGTCTGGACGCACCACGTGCAGGTGCAGCAGTCGTCCTGCTGGATGTCGACCTTGCCGGGCAGCCTGTCGCTCACGACCTCGCGCTCGAGGGTGATGCACTCCTGGGGGCAGGCCTCTACGCAGATCTTACATCCGTCGCAGGTGCTCTCCTCCCACTTGACGTCCCCTTCGATCTTGCCGGTCTCGGGGTTTGCGGAGTTGCGGACGACGGTGATGCTCGGGCAGAGTTCGCCGCAGATGCCGCAGACGTTGCACTTCTCGGTGTCGACGGTGAACGTGGTCTTCGTCTGCAGTGCGGATTGGCGCGGTTTGCCGGCCTCGTCGCCACCCTCGAATGCGGCGACGTCGCGGTTGATGGCGTCTCTCGGGCAGACTTCCTCGCAGATGGTACACCGGTCGCACTTCTCTTCGTCGATTACGGTGACCATGTCGTATGTGGGGAATCCTTCTTTCTCGAGGATCGGGAGCCGTTCCTCTCCGTCGATCTTGAGTGTCATCGCATTGAAGGGGCACATGATGACGCAGACGCCACAGTACGAACACTTCTCGGGGTTGACATCGACAGGTGCTGCTTCGTCAACTGCCCCGCGGCGTGCCGCACCAACAGGTCCGAGCACGATTGCCTCCTCGGGGCAGGCGTCGACACAGATGCCGCAGCCTGTGCAGGTCTCTGCGTTCAGGATCAGGTCGTTGACTGCTTTGAGGAGCCTCTGCTCCATGACGACGTTCTGTCCTTCCCGCGTCTTGGAATACTTTGGAAACAGTGCCATATTCTAG
Organism: Methanoculleus sp. 10; assembly: GCF_913757945.1. NCBI lineage: Archaea > Methanobacteriati > Methanobacteriota > Methanomicrobia > Methanomicrobiales > Methanomicrobiaceae > Methanoculleus > Methanoculleus sp. 10. Next base: position 65,226 of record NZ_CAJYDP010000007.1, read on the forward strand.
TATCACTCCTAGGCTTCCACTTTTCGGGCCCTTGCCCGGCTCTCCCACGGTCCTGCAAGCTTGATGACTTCATAGGGGCACGCCTGAACGCATACGCCGCAACCGGCGCAGAGCTCGGAGTTAAAGTCAAGAATGACGGCTTTGCCGTCCTTGACTTTGTAGATCTTCTCCTTGGTTACCGGATCTTCGGTATGGAGCTCGAGAGCGTCGACCGGACATGCCACCACGCAGTTGTTGCAGCCTGTACATCGTTCCATATTGATGTGCAATGCAAATGCCATGGTTATCACGCACCAGATCTGATCGATTAAAAATCGATATAAAAAGAATTGTCAAAGAATATACATAAACTTTCTGAAATTCGGCAGTCTTATATTCCAGAACTATGATTATCCATCAAGTTTTATAAATTAAAACAGTTGTTATGTTAACCCGATGCCCCGGATATCGCCGTCAAACGCGCTTCGGGGCAGAAGGTCAAAGCGAAAACCTTAAATTTTAAATCGAGCAAACTGGTGAAAATCGGTGGCCAATCCGGGCCGGCACCGTTAAGAACCGGCCGGATCTCCCCGGGAATCGGCGATAGTTCCTGTCCTCCTGCCGGGAGGGGTCTCCCGCCTGTTGCGCGGTTTAGACGGCAACCGTTCATGCATCCATTGACTCTCCTCCCTTTGCGCCGGAGACGTGCGCTCATCTGGATGTGTCCACCACGAACCTGCGCCCGCGGTCCTTTGCCGCATCCCGGGCAGGCCTGCCCGGCGGGGATTATGGGGTCGGGATCAGTTAACCCGGCCCCCCCTGCCGAGGTCCGGGATACACGGATGTTCCACGCCCCGATAGCGCAACCGGGGGAGATCCCGGTGTCCTGCAACCCGGCCGCCGGTTCCCCGCGGGTTTACTCTGCCGTGGTGGTGACTATCGGTGGGTCGGCGGGGCCGCCGGGGGGGCCGCGCAGTCTGGCCCCCTGCTTTCCGGCAGCGCGGCGTACCGCCGTCGGGAGAAAAAGAAACCTTATTCTGTCCGCATCGTGACATTGTAGCAAACGAGGTGTATTCTGTCCATGGAACTGAATGGCGTTACTATCGACGATACCTATGCAGAGGCGTTCCCGACCTGGGTGGCGCGGCCCATCATCACCGCCGTCACTGAGGAATGGGCATACAAGGCAGCAGTGGAGGCTGTCGGCTTTGCCACCTCCACCATAGGATGTCCGGCAGAGGCAGGCATCGACTGCTTTGTCCCCGCCGACGAGACCCCCGACGGGCGGCCCGGCTATGCGATCATGATCTGTGCGAGCAAGAAGAAGCTCAAAGAGCAGGTAGTGGAGCGGCTCGCCGAGTGCGTCCTCACCGCACCGACGACGGCGGTCTTCGACGGCCTTGCCGACGTCGTCGCCGAGGTCCAGGAGAAGCTCCCGGTCAAGCTCCACTTCTTTGGCGACGGCTACGAGCAGAAGCGCGAGGTCGGCGGCAGGACGGTCTGGGCCATCCCGATCATGGAGGGCGAGTATATCGGTGAGGAGGAGTTCGGCGCCGTCAAGGGTGTCGCGGGCGGCAACTTCTTTATCATGGGCGAGAACCAGATGGCCGCTCTCGTTGCCGCGGAGGCGGCAGTCGACGCCATCAGCGGCGTCTGCGGTGTCATCACGCCCTTCCCCGGCGGCATCGTCGCGAGCGGGTCGAAGGTCGGGAGCAAGAAATACAAGTTCATGGGCGCAAGCACGAACGAGGCCTACTGCCCAACGCTGAAGGATAAGGTCGAGGGCAGCAAGGTGCCCGAGGGCGTCAAAGCGATCTACGAGATCGTCATCGACGGCGTCGATGAAGACTCGATCAAGACCGCGATGGCTGAGGGTATCCGGGCGGCAACCAAGGTGCCGGGCGTGAAGTTCATCAGCGCCGGGAACTTCGGCGGCAGCCTCGGGCCGTTCAGGTTCGACCTGAAGGACGTCCTTGCGGACTACCTTTAAACCTCTTTTTTCGTTGCGGTTTTTGGAGCCGCTGTTTGAGTTGATCCTGTTTTCAGCGCTGCGAGGATTGGGGATCGAGCGGGCGAGAGCGTTCAAATGCCCTGGAATATTTCAACCAAACTTCAGTCGCATGAGCATCCCTGAGCCAAAGTCCACTCCTTCGCATGTTGTTTTGCAAACCCAATCTACGGCTTTCCATCGGATATCGCCCCTGGGGGAGGCGGCTCGCGGGGAGGGGGGAGCATCCCCCCTCCCCTGTCTCCACCTGTAAAGGCTGACCTAAAACCCCACCCGGCCTTCGGCCTCTCCCCCGCCCCTTGGGCGGGGGCAGTGCGGCGATATCCCCACGAAATCCGTGCATCGGGGTAAGCGATGTCCCAGGAATAATGACACCCCCTCAACCACCCGCGCCTCCGGAGACCCTCAGGCGCGTATAACGCCTGCCTTTCTCTCTCGCCACCCCATCGGAGCCCGGTATCCGCCGCCCCTCTCGCCCCGACCGATCCCCTTAAATATCGATGTCAACGATAATCTTGTTAACGAAAATTTCGGTGACATCATGATTACACTCACACCCGATGACGTCAGGGCCCGGTTCGGGCCGTTGTTCTCGATGAAATACCTCGCCATGGTCGACCAGAAAGCCGGTCTCGCGGAGATCCGCGAGCATTGCCGGGCCCGGGGGACGATCGAGTGGGATGCGGCGAACCGCGTGCGTGCGGGCGGGGCAATCCAGTCCTGCCATGTCGAGGGCACGACGATGACGATGCTTGCCCGGCTGGGGGTATCGCCGGCAAAGTTCGGGGCGGCCGGCCTTGAGATCGGCGGGCAGGCGCTCGAAGGGGTCGAGGTCGACGGGGACGAAGTGGTGACGATCTGGTCCGGGATCGCAGGAGCAGGTGTCGGGGTCGCCGCCTGCCTGACCCAGGCGCCGGGGGTGATCCGGGCCGAGTACCCCACCGAGGAAGACCTCAGGATCGGCGGCGCCCGGGTCTGCCGGGTCCGGATCGTATCACCGCTCTACGAGAAGGTGACGATCGGGATCGACGACACCGATACGCGCGAGGAGGGTGCCACGTGGGTGCTTGCACTCAAGTGCGCCGAGGCCTGCACCCTTGGCGGGGTTGAGTACCTGGACATGCGCCTCGTGCAGCTGAACCCCGCTGTCCCGAAGAAGACCACCAACTGCGTCGGCTCCGCCCTGAACTTCGCCGTCCGGCCGGGGAGGGTGGACGCCCTCCTCGAGTACGTCCGCGACTTCATCGAGTCGGAGGCGGTCAGCAACGACACCGGCATCGCCGTGTACCGGGGGATTGCGTTTGCAGAGGAGTCCCCCTACATGAAGAGGGTCAAGACCGAACTCCTGACGCTCGATGAGGCGGAGGCGGAGGCCGCCCGGATGGGTGTTCGGTTCATCGACTCAAACAGGCGGAAGGGGCGGATAGGAGCACTTGGCGCCGTTCTCTGGGGGAACAAGGGCGTCGAAGCGGCAGGACTCTATGGAGAGACTCTCTGATCCCTACACGATACGGTATCCGCAGATCGTGGCGGTGGCTGACGAGAGCGCCGGGCACGTGGAACTCATCGAGTTCTTCGACTGCACCGGCGGCGCGATGTGGGTGAAGCGCCACTACGCGCAGAGTCCGCTCGTCCGCTCCGTCCGCACCGTGGGCGCGACCAACCGTTACCTCCTCTCGACCGGCAGCGTCGACCTCGCGCTCGAAGGTTCGGTCTTCCCGGCGGGGATCGCCGCCGTTGCCGTTCGGGGCGACGAGATCGCCATCACCTACCGGGGTCTTGGCGGCGGCGGCGTGGGGGCATCCATCTGCCGCGCATCGGCGCCGGGCGTCACCCGCTACGAAAGCGATCCCGCCGGCGGCGGGCGGCTCGCGGGCTCGACGATCTGGCTCCCCCGCCGCGAGCGTGTGATCGTCGGGATCGACGACACCGATACCCCGGAGGAAGGCGCCACCTGGACGCTCGCGCACAACATCGCGCGGGCCGTCGAGGACGACCATTCCCGCTACCTCTCCCACACCATCGTCCAGCTCTTCCCGGTCCCCTACCGGACCAAGAACTGTGTCGCCATCGCCTGTGAGTTCGCCACATCGGACCCGGACGGGCTCGCCCGGCACTACCGCGATCTCCTCGAGGAGTATACCCTCTCAGAGGAGACCGGGATGGCGGTCTGGCGGGGGTTCGACCCCTCCCCGCTCGAGGAGTTCGGCGGAAGGGTGAAGCGGGGCGAAGTCTCGCCAGAAGACCTTGCCGCCATAACCGATAGAAGGCTCTCCGTCCTCATGGACGGCCGGGGCGCGATCGGGGCGGTGGCGGCGATCCCGTTCGCCACGCGGTACGAGGAGGCACTGGCGTTATGGAATGGAGTCGGCTGAAAGCCCGGTTGCTCGAGGCGGGCTCTGTCCGCCTCTCCGGCGAGCCCGCGGACCGCTACGTCTCCCGCTCCGCCGCCGGCCCCTCGGCGGGGACGTCCGGTTCGCTCTTCTTCTCCGTCGGCAAAGGCCGGCGGGTCCGGGTCGGTATCGATGAAGCGGGTTCCATCGAGATCATTCACCGGGGAGGGGGCGAGGCGGACCTCTTCGTCGACGGTGATCTGGTCCGCGGCAGGCTCGAGCCCGCCGCGCTCCACTGCCCCCGCCAGGCCTACATCACCGTCAGCGGGACGTGCATCTTCCATTGCCGTTACTGCCCGGTGCCGGGCCTCCCCGGGCGGAGGAAAGAGATTGCCGAGATCGTGGAACTGGTCCGGAGCGTGGCCGACCGGATCGACGCCATTGCGATCACGAGCGGCGTCGCCTCCTCGATCGAGGAGGAGGAGGCGTACGTCCTCGACGTCGTCGCGGCGCTCGCGCCGTTCGGTCTTCCCATCGGTGTCTCGATCTACCCGGGCCCGGAGACTCCGGTCCGGCTCCATGCCCTTGGCGTCGTCGAGGTGAAGTTCAACCTCGAGACGGCGACCGAGGCGCTCTTTTGCGAGATGTGCCCCGGTCTTTCGTGGACGGCGATCCATGAGGCGCTCTCATCCTCCGTGGCGCTCTTCGGGCGCGGAAGGGTCTTTTCGAACATCATCGTCGGCCTCGGGGAGACCGACGAAGACCTGGAGCAGGTCATGGCCGATCTCGCTGCGGCCGGGGTCATCCCGGTCCTCCGCCCGCTCACCCCGGCGGCGTCTCTCGCCGGTCGGCCCCGGCCCTCCGCCGATCGGCTGCTCCGGCTCTGTGCCGCCCATGAACGAATCCTCAGGCAGGCAGGGCTCGACCCCCGCCAGGCGCTGACGATGTGTCCGGCATGCACAGGGTGCGACCTCGTGCCCGGGAGGGATGCATGAAGGCATGGAGGCGCTCGCTCTCGCCATCCTCCGGTCCGCCGACCGGTGCTACACCGTCCCCGGCTACCCGGTCTCGGGGCTCGCCGGGCGAGTGGGGCCGTGATCACCACAAACGAGAAGGTGGCGCTCGAGTACGCCCTCGGCGACTCGCTCGCCGGGCGGAGGACCGCCGTGATCGTCAAGCACGTCGGCCTCAACGCCTGTGCGGACCCGCTCGTGCACGCAACAGCCCAGGGCCTCCGGGCCGGCGTCGCGATCGTCGTCGGCGACGACGTGCGCGCAGCCGGATCAGACGTCGTGCAGGACTCCCGCTACTACGGCGAGGTCGCCCGGGTGCCGGTTCTCGAACCCGACGGTGAGACGCTCGCCCCGGCAGTCGAGGCGGCGTTCGAGGCCTCGGAGACCTTCTCCCGCGTGGCCATCGTCAGGGTCACGCCCGGCCTCCTGGACGCAGACGTCCCGGAACCCTCTCTCCCGTAACGACCGGGAAGGGAGCCTCGCGGACCCCGGGCTCACGATGGCCGGGCGGGCGCAGGCGGCCGACCGCCGGACGGCGGCCATGTTTGCCTGGTCGCGGTCCTCGCCCTCAACCGCTTCTCCGGCGGCACCGTCGGCACCGGCCCCGCGGGAGGAACGTCTCGGGCGGTCACCGTCTACCGCCGCCGGCGGACCCGGACGCGCTCGCCCTGACCCTTGAGGTCGGCCGCCCTTCCTCCGGGAGCACCGGCTGCTCGCGCCTCCCGACCCTGCCGGGGAGCCGGAGCGGTTCGCTTCACGGGGCTACTGCCGGACGTTCTGCCGGGACTGCCCGTGCCACCCCGCCCTTGCCATCCTGTCCGGGCGCGGGATGCGGGCCGCCTGCGATGCCGGGTGCGCGGTCCTCGCGATGAACCCGCCCTACCGGGTGGGGGTCGCGACATACGGCCTCGGGTCGTCGGTTGCCGTGGCGGCGACCGGCACCGGCGTCGCGCTCACCGGCGACTACGCGCTTCTGCACTCAGGGCTAAACGCCCTCATCGACGTCTACGAACGAGGGCTCCTGCTCCTCTGCATCGTGCTGCGAACAACCGGATGGGGATGACCGGCGGTCACCCTGTCCCTGATACCCTTCGCTACATCGCCTGGGCGGACCGGTCGTCTGCGCCGCAGACGACGCGGGCGCGCTTCGCCAGGCCTCACCCTCCCGGAGGAGGGACCCCGGACGGTGGTGATCAAAGGAACCTGCCCTCGAGGTGCACCATGAAACCCTGGAATATCGAGATCTGTGATGTAACGCTGCGAGACGGGGAGCAGACTCCCGGCGTCTCGTTTACCTGTGATGAGAAGGTAGCGATCGCAAGAGCGCTTGACGAGATCGGCGTGGAGGTGATCGAGGCCGGGTTTCCCGTGGTGTCGTCGGCGGAGAAGGAATGCGTCACCGCGATCGCGCACAGCGATCTGGACGCCCGGGTCTGCTGCCTTGCACGGGCGCTCAAGCCTGATATCGAGGCGGCCCTCGACTGCGACGTTGATATGGTCAGCATCTTCATCGCGACCTCTGACCTCCACATCCGGCACAAATACGAAAGCCCCGCGCCGAGGTGCTCGAGGACGCCCTTGATATGGTGGAGTCGCATCCGACCACGGTGTGCAGGTGCGGTTCGCGGCAGAAGACGCCTCCCGGACCGATCCTCTGTTCCTCATCGAGATGTATAACCGGGGCGCCGAATGCGGCGCTAACCTCGTCAGTTTCGCCGATACGGTAGGATGCCTCACCCCGCTTGAGATCCACGCGGTCATCTCCCGGATCCTCGACGACGTTCATCACCCGCTCTGTATCCACTGTCACAACGATCTCGGGTTTGCGGCCGCAAACACCATCACGGCGGCGGCCGCCGGGCGTTCCAGCTCCACACCACCGTCAACGGCATCGGAGAGCGTGCCGGGAACGCGGCACTTGAGCAGGTGCTGGTCGCGCTAAGGATGAAAGGCGGCGTCGACCGCTACGACCTCCCGCCTGCAGGATATCTCACGGCTGGTCGCCCGGTGTTCGGGCGTGGCCCCGGAGCGCACCCGGCCGATCGTCGGCGAGAACGCCTTTGCCCACGAGAGCGGGATCCACATCGCCGCTATCCTTGAGGACCCGGCGACCTACGAGTCCATCCCCCGAACTGGTGGGCGGCGAGCGGCGGTTCGTCCTCGGGAAGCACACCGGGAGGCGGGCGCTTGAGCATATCGCGAAGGCTTACGGGTTCATCCTCTCCGACGGGCAGGTACGGTGGGTGCTTGAGCAGATCAAACAGAGGAGCGAGGGGAAGTGCAGCGTCACCCCGGAGGTGCTCTGCGGGTTCCTCAGGCAGGCGAAGGTGGGGGTCCTCCAGTGAGCACGCTCTCAGAACGGATCCTCGGTGCACCGGCAGGGGCATACGTGGACCACGAGGTCGATATTGCCTTCGCCCACGACGGGACCGGCATCCTCACCCGGGAGGCGCTCCGGGAGATGGGCGTGGATCGGCTGCCGCATCCCGGGCGCCTGCGCCTCATCTTCGACCACATCGTCCCGGCAAACACCGGGACGACGGCGACGCTCCAGGCGGAGCTCCGCGGGTATGCCCGGGCCTCAGGGATCGACCTCTCGGACGCTGGCGGAGGGATCTGCCACCAGGTGATGAGCGAGGGGGTCGTCCGGCCCGGCATGGTTGTCGTGGGCGCCGACTCCCACACCTGCACCCTCGGCGCTCTCGGCGCGTTTGCCACCGGGGTGGGAGCGACCGATATGGCGGCGATCTGGGCGTCGGGAGCCACGTGGTTCCGGGTGCCGGAGACGATCGCGGTCAACCTCACGGGAAGGCTCGATGGTCCTGCGGAGGCAAAAGATGTCGCCCTTGCTTACGTCGCAAAACTCGGTATGGAGGGGGCGACCTACCGGGCGCTGGAGTTCGTGGGCGACGGAGCGCCGGGGATCTCCATGGACGGGCGGCTGACCCTCTGCAACATGGCGGTCGAGACCGGGGCAAAGGCCGGCATGTTTTACGCCGACGCGGTCGCCGTCCGTCATCTTGCGGAGCACGGTGTTGCGGCATCGCCCCAGGCGGTGGAAGAATCCCGCTACGAGCAGGAGATCGAGATCGACCTTGCCGGCATCGTGCCCCTTGTTGCGGTCCCGCATCGGGTGGATACCGTCCGGGAGGCGGAAGAAGTCGCGGGCACAGAGATCGACCAGGTCTTCGTCGGGACCTGCACGAACGGCCGCTACGAGGACCTTGCCCGGTTCGCCCGGATCGTCCGGGGGAAGCAGGTGGCGGTCCGCACCCTGGTCGTCCCCGCCTCCCGCGCGGTGCTTCTCCGGGCGATCGCCACCGGCGTCCTTGCCGATATCGTGGGCGCGGGGTGCATGGTGGCCCCGCCCGGGTGCGGGCCCTGCCTCGGGGCGCACGAGGGCGTGATGGGGGAGGGCGAGGTCTGCCTCTCGACCGCCAACCGGAACTTCAGGAACCGGATGGGCGTGGGCGCCGAGATCTACCTCTCGTCGGTCGCCACCGCCGCCGCGAGCGCGCTCGCGGGCGTAATCGCCGTGCCGGAGGCGGTGTAATGCAGGGAGTCGGGCCGGCGGTCTGCCTCGGGAACGACATCGACACCGACCTCATCATCGCGGGGCGTTACCTCCGGACAAAGGACCGCTCGGTCTGGGCGGAGCACGTCTTTGAGGACCTGGACCCGGCGCTCGCCGGGCGTCTATCGGGCGCAATCATCGTCGCCGGGAGGAACATGGGGTGCGGGTCGTCCCGGGAGCAGGCGGTGGTCGCCCTCCGGGAGGCAGGTGTTGTCGGGGTCGTTGCGGAGTCCTTTGCCCGCATATTCTTCCGGAACGCCGTCAACGTGGGTCTCCCGGTGATCGAGGCCTCTGTCGCCTGCACCGACGGGGCTTTCGTCGCCTTCGACCTTGATGCGGGATGGGTGGAGGTGGACGGGGAGCGCTACCCGGCCCGCCCGCTCTCGGCGAGGATGGTCGCGATCCTCCGGGCCGGCGGACTGGTCCCGTACTGGAGGTCAAGCCGGTGATCTTTCCCCTGCACTGCAAGTATGTCGGGATCGCGAACGGCACCCCGTGCGGGGAGCGGGTCTATTTCCTCTCGCGCTACCTGGTCCGCGAGACCGGGCCGGGCGGCATGGAGGTGCTCGAGGTCGAAGCCGACCCGGCCGGCACCGGCTTGATGCGCGACGTCCTCTCCACCCGGGTGCTCGCCGCCGGCGATGAGGTCTGCCGTTACCCGGATCTCGTGAACGTCCACGACCGGACATCCCTGGTGAGGGCGGCGCTCCGGTCCGGGCACCGGTGCACCGTGTTCTTCGGCCACGACGGTCAGACCACGTTTGTGCTCGACCCGGACCTTTCGGGGTTCCTCTGGGTCCACGTCTACGACATCTCCCCGCCCCGCCCCCACCTCTCGGCCACGCTCCTCGACCTTGAGAGAACAGGGCTCTTTGGCGACCTCGAAGTCGTCTTCGAGCATCACGTCCGGGATATCAGGGAGATCGGGGCCGATGTCTATCCCTGCCGTGCGGCCGGTTTCTCCCGCACCCTTGATGCAGACCCGGTTCGTCCGGGCGACCGGGTCGCGGGGTGCCTGACGGCGAGGGATCTGGTGCGGGAGTGCTATGGGGGAGAGGTTGGCGTGGAGAACATCTGCCCGCTCGAGGCGGTGGCGGCCGAGCCGTTCATCGCCCGGTGCTGCCGGAGCGAGCGGGGGGGTCTCGGGCGCTGGAACGGCAGGTTCGGCGCGGTGGTCCACTGGGGCGCATCACCCGGGGATATTGCAGAGGCGGTCCGGCGCGTCACGGCCGCATGGAGGGAGCGGGATGGTGAAGGTAGCGGTCGTTGAGGGCGACGGGATCGGGCATGAGGTTGTCCCGGTCGCCCGCGATATCCTCGCGGCCGTACGTCCTGACTTCGAGTTCTTCGATGTCGAGGTGGGCTACGGGCTCTGGGAGCGGACCGGGTGCGCCTGCGGGGAGGAGACGATGGTCGACCTTGGGTCAGCGGATGCCATCCTCTTTGGGGCCGTCACGACGCCGCCGGACCCCGGTTATCGGAGCGTCGTGCTTCAGATCCGCCACGCCCTCGACCTCTACGCGAACGTACGCCCGATCCGGGGCGATGGGGTCGACGTCGTCATCGTGCGGGAGAACACCGAGGGGCTCTACTCCGGCATCGAGTGGACGGAGCCCGACCGCTCCTGCACCGTCCGGGTCGTCTCCCGCCGGGGGAGCGAACGGATCGCCGAATACGCCTGCACCCTCGCGAAGTCCCGCCGGCACCTCACCGTGGGGAACAAGGCAAACGTCTTAAAGTCGGATTGCCTCTTCGTCGAGGTCTGCACGGCGGTGGCCGCCCGGGCGGGAGTTCCCTGCGCGGCCCGTTACATCGACGCGCTCTGTCTCGACCTCCTGATGCACCCGGACCGCTACGACGTGATCGTGACGACCAATATGTTCGGGGACATCCTCTCCGACGCCGCGGCATACCTGGTGGGGGGACTCGGAATGCTCCCGAGTGCAAACATAGGGGAGCGTGCCGCCCTCTTTGAGCCCGTACACGGGAGCGCCCCCGACATCGCGGGAAAGAACGTTGCAAACCCCGTCGCGGCGATCAGGAGCGGCGCGATGCTTCTTTCGCACCTCGGCGACCCTGCATCCGCAGCAGCCGTCGAGGAGGCGGTCATGCGGGTGCTTCGTGCGGGCATCCGGACCCGCGACCTCGGCGGGGCCGCCGGCACCCGGGAGTTCGGGGCGGCGGTGCTCCGCGAGGTCGGGCGGGGGAAGGCCTAAACGCTTTCCCGTCGAGGTGTAGGCTATGGTGCTGGTGGGATGCCACGTCTCCATCGCCGGCTCGATCGACCTTGCGGTCGGGAGAGCCCTTGATTCGGGCTGCGACACGTTCCAGATCTTTTCCAGAAACCCCCGGGGCTGGAAGGCGAAGGACCTCGACCCGGACTCGGTCGATGCTTTCCGGAAGGCGTTAGATGCATCCGGCATCGGTCCGGTCGTCGACCACATGCCCTACCTCCCGAACCCGGCATCGCCCGACGACGAGATCTACGAAAAGTCGGTCGCGGCGCTCACCGCAGAACTCCAGCGGTGCGAGCTCCTGGGGATACCCTATCTCGTGACCCACCTCGGCCACCACCGGGGTGCCGGGACTGAGGCCGGGCAGGAACGGGTCGTCGCCGCCGTCGACCGGGCGCTTGCCGGGGCCGGTGCAGACAGCGTGATGCTCCTCCTTGAGAACACCGCCGGCGAGAAGAACAGTGTCGGGTCGACCATCGCGGATCTCGGCCGGATCTTCGATGGTATCGGTGCAGAAGGGAAGATCGGGATATGCTTCGACACCTGCCACGCTTTTGCCGCCGGCTACGACCTCCGGGCCGGGGAGGGGGTCGATGCGGTGTTCGGGGAGCTTGACGACCGGATCGGTCTATCCCACCTCCGCGTCATCCACCTCAACGACTGCAAGGGCAGCCTCGGGAGCGGGCTTGACCGGCACGAGCATATCGGGCTTGGGTCTATCGGGGAGGAGGGGTTCCGGCATATCCTCGGTCACCCGGCTGTCAGGGGACGCCCGTTCATCTGCGAGACGCCGGTGGACGGGCGGCGGGGTGACGACGGGAACATTGCGAAGGTCCGTGAACTCGCCGGGGCGTGAGCCATCTGGCAGGGCCCGACCCGGATAATATTCCATCATTTTTATAAAAAGTTCGAACATCCGTCCCGGTAACTCGGGGCCGCAAGAGATAAATATTTATAGCCCGATCATGCCGTTCACGAACCCTTTATCCTGCGGGTTCCCGGTGGTCTTCCGGCACCCCGCAGGCTCTCAGTTTGCACGCCGGCGGGACGGGGGCGCCGTCTCCATCCTGCCTGCAGGCACCATCGCATGAGGCGAAAGGGGGCGTTCTCATCGTGGTGATTGGAGAATGGCAGAATATAGAGCGTTAATGGTAGTCTGCGCCGTCGTCGTCGCCGGACTGCTGGCCCCGCCCGTTCTCGCGGTGGAGGCGGCTTCAGGGGAGACGGTGCCGTTCTGCACCGCCGCCGGATCACAGGAGCGTCCGGATATCGACGGCGGTATGATCGTCTGGGAGGACGGACGGGACGGGAGGTACATCTACTACTCCACCACTCCCGGCAGCGACGGCCGGAGAATTACGGACGGCTATGCCGGGCAGGAGTACCCGTCGGTGTCGGGCGACTATATCTTCTGGCAGGACCAACGACACGGGAACACCGAGATCTACCTCTTCTCGCCCTCCGGCGGCGAGAGACGAGTCACGAACAGCACGACCGGCCAGAGGATGCCCGTCGTCCACGGGGACCACGCCGTCTGGTACGATACGCGGAAGGGGAGCGTCGATATCTGCCTCTACGAGATCGCGACCGGCCGGGAAACCTATCTTGACTGCTCGCCCGTGACTGAATGGAAACCGGCGCTCTCGGACGAGTACGTCGCCTGGGAGGAGAGTACCGGGGGCGGGGATATCTGGGTATACGCGATCTCGACCGGGGATAAAAGGCAGGTGACCCGGGACGATGAACGGCAGACCTACCCCGCGATATCGGGGAGCCTCGTCTCCTGGGAGGATTACCGGAACGGGGCGTCCGATATCTACGTCTTCGACCTCGACGGCGACCGGGAGTACCGGATCACCGACGACCCTGCCGACCAGGTCTCCCCGGCAATCGACGGGGAGATCGTCGCCTGGGAGGATAAACGGGGCGGGGTGTGGAACATCTACATCTGTGACCTCTCCCTCGGCCCGGAGGTGCAGATGTCCCTTGCCCCTTCCCCCTGGGAGCAACTCTACCCTGCCGTCAGCGGCAACACGGTCGTCTGGCAGAACGGCCGTGGCGCAGACGCGGATATTTACAGTTTCATCTACACCGGCGGCGCTCCGCCGGTGGCGGAGTTCGCGGCGGATCCGACCGCCGGCATGGTCCCGCTCACCGTCAGGTTCACCGACCGGTCCACCGGCAGCCTGGAGGAGTGGGAGTGGGAGTTCGGCGACGGCGGAACCTCTCCGGAGCAGAACCCGGAGCACACCTACGAGAACGCCGGCAACTATACCGTCTCGCTCAGGGTGAGCGGCCGGTTCGGGGCCGACACCGCAACAAAGATCGATCTCATCCGGGCAGACCTGCCCAGACCCCCGGCCGCCGGTTTCTCCGCCTCGCCGGTATCGGGCGGTGCGCCGCTTGTTGTGCAGTTCATGGATGAATCGACGAACAGCCCCGCCGCCTGGCTCTGGGAGTTCGGCGACGGCGGAACCTCCGCAGAGCAGAACCCAAAGCACACCTACGCGGCAGTCGGGAACTATACCGTCAGCCTGACCGCCGGGAACGCGGCAGGCAGCACGAACATCACGAAACCCGCCTGCATCACCGTGGTTGAGTCCCCTTCGGCCTCATTTCGGGCCGATACCCGGAACGGGACAGCACCGCTCACCGTCCGGTTCACGGACACCTCGGCCGGCGATATCAAAGCATGGTCCTGGCGTTTCGGTGACGGCGGAACCTCCGCAGAGCAGAACCCGGAGCACACCTATGCGGCAGCCGGCACCTACACCGTCTCTCTGACTGTCGCAAACGATGCCGGAGAGAACACGACGGCCCGGGCCGGTTATATAACGGTCCTTGAACCGCTGACCGCAAACCTCACCGCCGAATTCCATGCCGCCCCCCGGAACGGCACGGCCCCCCTCACGGTTACGTTCACCGACACTTCCCCCGGGGAGCCGTCTGCCTGGGCCTGGAGTTTTGGCGACGGGGGGACCTCGACCGATCGCCACCCCTCGCACACCTACACCGCCGCCGGGAACTATACCGTCAACCTGACCGTAGAGAACGCCGCCAATAAGAGCACCACGGCGAAGACCGGGTACGTAGTCGTCCATCCCGCCCCGGCAACGCCGGCACCGACCCAGGTCTCGACAGGAGGCGGCGGTGGCGGAGGGGGTGGCGGAGGCGGCGGTGGTTCCGGCTGGACAAACCCGCACTGGAACACGCCGGCACCGACCGCGGTCGCGACCGCGGCGCCGACCTCTCCTCCGGAAACGGTCAAACCCGGCACGCTCCTCCTCGGGGAGACCGGCCTTGTGAGCCGGTTCGTCCGGATCGGTTCGCCCGACGGTGTTGCGAGCCTCATCATCGCCGAGGGTGTCAGGGCTGTTGACGCCGCCGGGAACCCGCTTCGCACGGTGACCCTCAAAGCGCTCGATCCGCTCGACCTGCCAGAGGCACCGGGAGCGGGGACGTACGCATTCAGCGGGTATGCCTGCACCGCCGGGCCGGACGGTGCCGCCTTCTCACCCCCGGTGACCCTGGCATTCAACTTCACGGAGGAGCGGTGGGATACCGTCTCCGGCGGGCAAAACGGAATTCTGGTTCAGTGGTACAACCGGTCTGTGGGCGCATGGGAGGAGGTTCCCACCGTCGTCCACCCGGAGACCCGGAGCGTCACGGCAGAAGTCTCGCACTTCAGTCAGTACGCGCTCTTCGTCGGGGTGCCCGGGGGTGGCCCGGCGGAGGTTGCCGCGGCCGCCACCCCCTCCCGGCCGGAGGCCGGACCGGGCCCTCTGGATCGGGCCCTTGTCCCCGGTCTGCTCGCCCTCGTCATCGTGGGAGCGGGGGTGTTGATCTACTTGCGGAAAGGAAACCCCTGAAACACCCGGTCGGCAAAAAATAAGGGAAGAGAGAGGGTCACTCTCTCCTCGTCCTCCCCGCGAGCAGGAGGAGGAGCAGCGCCGCCCCGGCAGCGATCGCACCGAATCCCGGTGCCGCCGGGGTTGATGCCGGGGCCTCTTCGAGGCCGGCCAGCCAGGCGGCACCCATCGCGGGTGGAACCTGCCGGATGCCTGCAAGGACGTAGCCGCCGGGGGCGCTGTCTGCCGCGTAGACCCTGGCGCCCGGGATCGTCGTCTTCCACCGTACTATCCCATCCCCGTCGGTCCCGAAGGCGAAGGCCTCGCCGCTCCTGATATCGGTGCCTGCGATCATGTATCCCCCGGCGGGCCGCAGGGCGACGGCGTAGCCGGCGAGCCCCTCCATATTCCGGAGCCAGACCTCCTCTCCTTTCGCGTCGACGAGGCCGTACCAGAAGTTCCCTGAATAGACGAATCCGCCCTTCCCGGTCTCTTCAACGTCGAAGATGACCGGGACGGCGTAATTCTTCTCCCAGAGCGTGTTGCCGCCGGCGTCGAGACGGATGAGGAACGCGTCCCCGAGATCGTAGGTGAAGGGCGACTTCGTGCCGCCTATGACGTATCCGCCGTCGGCAGTCACGATTCCTGTGTTTGCTGCGGCTCCGGGGAACGTCCGGCTCCAGGTGGGCGTGCCGTTGCCGTCGGTCTTCGTGATGACCGCGGTCGTATCGTTCGCCGATCCAGGCAGGTCCCAGAGCCACCCGGTGATGACGTAGCCGCCGTCAGCGGTCGGCCGGACCACTGATACCTTCTCGTTTTGCAGAACCTGCCGCCACTCCTCCTTCCCGGCGGCATCGGTCCTGATCAGGAGCGAACTGCCCTGGCGGGCGGCGTTCTGGTCCTGCCCGGCCGTAGCGTTGTATCCGGCGACGATGTACCCGCCATCAGTGGTCTCGGCAACAGAGGCTGCCGCCATGCCGGGGAACCTCTCCGTCCATATCTCGTTCCCCCGGCCGTCGGTCTTTACGAGCAGCAGGTCTTCGCCGGATCCCGTGAGGGTTGAGCCGAGAACGATATAACCGCCGTCCGCTGTGCCTGCGACGGCGTCGAACTTGCTGTTCTCCTCCGGTGAGAACGTTACGTTCCAGGCGACCGGCAAAGCGATCTCGCTTGCAGAGGCAGCAGAGACCATCATCACCGCCGCTACGAGCAGCGCCACCATGATGGGCCCGGGCTGCCGGAAGTATCGGTATCTTTCCGTCATGGAATCGATCACTGGTGCGGCCCGGCATGCCAAAAATTTAGTGGTCTTCCCTCGCCCGGACCAGGTGCCGTGCCGGTGCGCCCCCGCGCCGGCAATCCATTAAAGAAGACAAACCTCCTATAGTTCTACCACGTGTTGGCGACATTCGACGGAACCTGGGTGCGTCTTGGTGGCGAAGGACGCACGCTCTACGAGCAAGGGGGGTACGGGAGGCTCGAGGGAACCGGCCTCCGGCTCTCTCCTGAAGAGGCGCTCTACCTCATGGAGCGCAGCAAGATCGACGTGAAGGATTTCGGCTTTGATACCCTGCTCGGCCTCTTCGCCGGCCAGCCGAATTTTGTCCGCCGGTATCTCGTCTACCGCGACATCCGCGAACGGGGATACGTTGTCCAGCCCGGCCCGCACGACTTCCGCGTCTTCCGCCGCGGCCACAAGCCCGGGGCCGGCAGGTCCCAGTACCTGATCCGGGTCCTCTCCGAGCGGGATCTTGTCGATTTCGAGCGGCTGGGCCAGGACGTGCTTGCCGCGGTCAACATGAGGAAACAGTACCTCCTCGCGGTCGTGGACGACGAGGATGAACTGACCTACTACGAGGTGCGGGTGCAGGACCTCCCCGGCGTCGGGGAGCCGGCCAGGTGCGACACACCGGTCGAGGCCTCCCTCTTCGGCACCTACGCGCTCGCCCACCTGCCCCCGGGGACATCCCTCGAGGAGGACTGGTACGGCAAACGGCTTGACCCTGAGAGGCTCCTCCTCCGCCCGGTCGAATCGATCTATCTCATGCGCAAGGGTTGCCTCACCGTCACGCGGGATGGGGAGCCGATGACCGCAGAGCAGTTCCTCGCTGCGGCGGCCGAAAAAGACATCGAGCTCCGCGAGAAAGAGCGGGTCTTCTCCGATCTCCGGGAGAAAGGCTACATCCCGAGGACCGGGTACAAGTTCGGCCACCACTTCCGGGTCTACTCCGGGAAGAAGACCCACTCCGAGATGCTTGTCCACGCCGTCCCTTCCGGGACCTCCACGCCGATGAGCGCCGTCTCCCGGTCGGTCAGGCTTGCTCACAGCGTCAAAAAGAAGATGTTGTTTGCCTGCATATACAATACCGATATCAGGTACGTCGAATTCGCCCGAATCAAACTGTGAGCGTCCGTCCATGCAGTCCGGAATGAATCCGTGGTCGAGTAACCAGACCGTCGATGTAGATCGACTCTTTGCCGAGTTCGGCATCGAGCCTGTCGGTGAGGTCGCGCGAAGGCTTCCCGAGGTACCGCCGTTTATGCGCAGGGGTGTTGTCGTCGGACACCGGGACTACGGCCTGATCGTCGACGCCATCCGGAACCGCACCCCGTTTCACGTGCTGACCGGGTTCATGCCTTCAGGCCTCCCGCACCTCGGGCACCTGATGGTCATGAAGGAGGTGGTCTGGCACGTCCAGCAGGGCGGGAACGGCTACGTGGCAATCGCCGACCGGGAGGCGCACGCGGTCCGCGGCATATCGTGGGAGAAGTGCCGCGAGTACGGGAAGGAGTACCTTAAAGCCCTCTACGCCCTCGGCTTCCGTGGCACAACTTACTACCAGAGCAAGAACGAGCGCTTAAAAGACCTCGCGTTCGAGGCGTCCACGAAGGTGAACTTCTCGGAACTTACGGCGATCTACGGGTTTGGGCCTGAGACAACGCTTTCGCACGCGATGAGCGTCATCACCCAGGTGGCCGATATCCTCTTCCCGCAGCTCGACGCCGGCCCGGCTCCTACGGTCGTTCCGGTCGGCCTCGACCAGGATCCGCACATCCGGCTCACCCGGGACGTGGCCTATAAACTCAGGATGTTCACGGTCGAAGACCGCGGCGACCACGTCAGCGTCAGGTCGAAGAATGCCCCCGAAGCGGCTCTCGAAGCCGTCCACCGCACGTTTTGCGGCTCAAAGAAGTACGCGGGCCACGTGGACGTCACCGGGGTGCCGTCAGGAAGGGTCGAGGACACCGTCCGCGAGATCGAGCTTGCCCACGGGGGGTTCGGGTTCTACCTTCCCTCGTCGACCTACCACATCTTCATGCCCGGCCTCCGGGGCGGGAAGATGTCGAGCAGCGTACCCGAGAGCCTCTTCGG
Organism: Methanoculleus sp. 10; assembly: GCF_913757945.1. NCBI lineage: Archaea > Methanobacteriati > Methanobacteriota > Methanomicrobia > Methanomicrobiales > Methanomicrobiaceae > Methanoculleus > Methanoculleus sp. 10. The sequence goes on from NZ_CAJYDP010000007.1 coordinate 83,588, forward strand.
GTTCTATGAGCCCGAAAAGTCAGTCAAGAAGAAGATCATGGGTGCGCTGACCGGAGGAAGGATGACGCTTGAGGAGCAGAGGCGCCTTGGGGGCGAGCCCGGCTCCTGCCCGATCTACCTCTTAAATCTCTTCCACATGCTCGAGGACGACGTGGAACTTGCCGACCTCCGCCGCCGGTGCGAGAGCGGCGAGCTCACCTGCGGGCAGTGTAAGAAAGAGACATATGAACGCGTGCAGGCGTTCCTCGCGGATCTGCGGGATAAGATGGATGCAGTTGAACACCTTGCAGAGGAGGTGTGATGTGGAACTGACGTTAAACGAAAAGAGACTCCTGGCCGCCTTGGGACCGGTGGGGTCGGCCGATGTGGCCGCCCTTGCCGACCTGATGGACTCCCGCCGGGAGGCGGTGGTGCAGTATGCAAACCTTGCCGGCGAGCGGGGGCTTGTGGACGTCGAAAAGCACGTCTCCCGGCGGTATGTCCCGACCGACGAGGGGCGGGCCTACGTCGGGAAGGGCCTTCCCGAGCGGCAGGTGCTTGAGAGTTTCGAGGAGACCATCCCGATGCGGGACCTCCAGGCGCACCCGCTCGCAAAGATCGGGATCGGCTGGATGCGGAAGAAAGGCTGGATCGCCATCCGGGATGGGGTCGTGCAGAAGACCGGCAACGCCGCTCCCGGACCTGATGAGATCGCGTTTGCCCGGGCAAGCGAGAGCGGTTCGGTCGAGGACGGCGAAGGAGTTGCCGACCTCCTCCGGCGCGGGCTCGTGCAGGAGGAGGAGACCGTCATCTATACCGTCTCGATCACGCCTCTGGGCCGGGATCTCCTCGCGAAAGGGCTCGACCTCCAGGAAGAGGCAGGCACGCTCACCCGTGACCAGATTCTCTCCGGCGCGTGGAAGGATCTCCCCCTCCGGCGCTACGATGTCAGGAAAATCCCGAAGCGCGCCTACCCGGGAAAGGTCCACCCCTACCAGCGCATTCTCGACGAGATGCGCCGTATCCTCTTTGACATGGGATTTACGGAGATGGCGGGCGGTATCGTGCAGAGCTCGTTCTGGAACTTTGACGCCCTCTTCCAGCCGCAGGACCACCCGGCGCGGGAGATGCAGGACACGTTCTTCCTCGGCGAGCGCTGGCCGCTCCCGGAGGGGTATGAGCGCGTCCGTGATATGCACGAGCACGGGGGCGAGACCTCTTCTGCCGGGTGGGGAGGCACCTGGAGCGCCGCAAAGGCAGAGCAGTGCGTGCTCCGGACCCATACGACAAGCCTCTCCATCCAGCACCTCGCAAAGCACCCAAAACCGCCGGTGAGGGCGTTCTGCATCGGCCGGGTCTACCGGCGGGAGGCGATCGACCCCACCCATCTTGCGGAGTTCGAGCAGCTCGAAGGCATCGTCATGGACGAAGGCGTCAACTTCCGCCACCTCCTCGGGTTCCTCAAGGAGTTCTACGCCAAGATGGGTTTTGAGAAGGTCAGGTTTCGCCCCGGGTACTTCCCCTACACCGAACCCTCCGTGGAGCCCGAGGTCTACGTCGACGGGCTCGGGTGGGTGGAGCTCGGTGGGGCGGGGATTTTCCGGCAGGAGGTGACCGCGCCCTTCGGTATCGAGCACCCGGTCCTCGCGTGGGGGCTCGGGATCAGCCGGGTGGCGATGCTCCGGCTCGGCCTCCGGGATCTCCGGCAGCTCTACCGGAGTGACGTCGAGTGGATCCGGGAGACGCCCACCTACAGCGGGAGGCGGTGAGATGGCGATAATCACGTTGCCCTACCGGTACATGGAACGGCTGACCGGGACCGACCGGCAGACGATCATCAACCGTGTCCCGATGATCGGGGCCGACATCGAACGGATCGAGGAAGACCACGTAGACGTCGAGTTCTTCCCCGACCGTCCCGACCTCTACTCCCCTGAGGGCGTCGCCCGGGCGTTGCGCGGGTTCCTCGGGATCGAGGAGGGGCTCCCGGTCTATACCGTCCGTCCCTCCGGCATCACGTTCTCGGTCGACCCAGACCTTGCCGGCATCCGGCCGTACCTCGGATCAGCGGTGATCCGGAACGTCGACTTCGACGAAGAGGCGATCGAGAGCCTGATGAGCCTCCAGGAAGCCCTCCACTGGGCGGTCGGGCGCGGGCGGGCCAAGGTGGCGATCGGCGTCCACGACCTCGACGCGGTCACGCCGCCGTTCCGTTACATCGCCTCCCCCCGGGACCGGTCCTTCATCCCGCTGGACTTCGAGCGGGAGATGACCATGGAGGAGATCCTCACCGACCACCCGAAAGGCCGGGACTACGCCCGCCTCGTGGAGGGGTTCCCCCGGTTCCCCCTGATCGTCGATGCAAAAGACCGGGTGCTCTCCTTTCCCCCCATCATCAACGGCGAGTTGACAAGGGTCACGACGACGACGAAGAACATCCTGCTCGACTGCACCGGCACCGACAGGAAAGCAGTGATGACGGCGGTGAATATCATCTGCACCGCGCTCGCCGAGGCCGGGGCGACGATCGAGACGGTGAAGGTCGAGGGCGAGGAGATGCCGACGCTTGCCCCCGCAGAAAGGGTCGTCTCGGTCGAGGAGTGCGCCTCCCTCCTCGGCATCCCTCTCATGCCGCAGGAGATGGTGAGGCTCCTTCGCCGGATGCGGTTTGGGGCCGAACCAGACGGCGCGTCCCAGGTCCGGGTCTTCGTCCCGTGTTACCGCTCAGACATCCTCCACGATTGGGACGTCTTTGAAGACGTGGCGATCGCCTACGGCTTTGAGAACTTCGATGCCGCCCTCCCGCCGACCTCCACGGTCGCAGAGGAGCACCCGATCACCACCATCGCGGGAGCGGTCCGGTCGGTGATGACCGGTCTTGGGTACCTTGAGATGATGCCGTTCACCCTCTCAAACGAGCGGGTGCTTTATGCGAAGATGCAGCGGGAGCCCCTGCCCGGGACCCTCCGGGTGCTTCACCCGATCAGCGAGGAGCAGACGGTAGTCCGGACCGACCTTCTTCCCCTGCTCATGGAGATGCTCCAGGCGAACAAGCACCGCGAGCTCCCGCAACGTCTCTTTGCGGTGGGCGACGTGGTCGAGGACTGCGTCACCTCCCAGATGGTTGCGGCGGCGAGCATTCATCCGGCGGCCGACTTCTCGGAGGCCTACGCCGCGGCGGACGTCCTCTGCCGGGAGCTCTCGCTCTCCTATACGGTCACGGAATCGACCGATCCCGCATTCATCGACGGTCGTCGCGGGGATATCATCGTTGATGGAAGAAGAGTTGGGGTGTTCGGGGAGATCCACCCGACCGTCCTGAACGCGTTCGACCTTGAGCATTCGGTCGCGGCGTTCGCGCTTGACCTTACAGCCGTACCGGGATACCCCGTCCCGCCAGGTACTCCTTGACCTCGCGGACGGTGAATTCACCGTAGTGGAAGACGCTTGCCGCGAGGCAGGCATCGGCCTTTCCTTTTGCAAATCCATCGTAGAAGTGTTCGAGCGTGCCCACGCCGCCGCTTGCGACCACCGGTATCCCGACCGCTGCCGAGACCGCCGCGGTGATCGGGATATCGAACCCCTCTCTTGTCCCGTCGGTCTCCATACTGGTGAGGAGGATCTCGCCGGCCCCGCGCTCCTCGGCCTCGCGCGCCCAGGCGACGGCGTCAAGCCCCGTCGCCCTGCTCCCGCCGTGGGTCACGACCTCGTACCAGCACTCCCGCCCGTCGGCAAGGGGGATGGGGTTTTTCTCCGGTTCCATCTCATAGTTTCGCCGGACGTCTATGGCGACGACGATCGCCTGCGTGCCGAACCGCTCCGCCCCCCGCGAGATCAGTTCCGGGTCCTTTACGGCGCTGGAGTTGATGCTCACCTTGTCCGCGCCCGCCCGGAGGATCTGCTGCATGTCGTCGATCGTCCGGATGCCGCCGCCGACGGTGAGCGGAAGGAAGAGCTCGTCTGCCGCCCGCTGGATCACGTCGATGATGGCGCCCCGCCCCTCTCTGGTGGCGGCGATATCGAGGAAGACCACCTCGTCCGCACCCTGCTCGTTGTAGCGCTGGGCCAGCGCGACGGGATCGCCCGCGTCGCGCAGGCCGACGAAGTGCGTGCCCTTGACAACCCGCCCGTCCTTGAGGTCCAGGCAGGGGATGATCCGCTTCGTCAGAACCATGCCTACTGGGTGGGAGGCGATGGGTGATGAGGGTTTCGGGGTGTGACGGGCGGGAGGACAGGTGCGTGAGCACAGCCGGGTGAGGGGGGACAGGTATCCGGGCCTGCCCCTCCCCGGAGCCGCACCGGTACGCCGCGAGGAAAACTGCGGCCGTCCCCTCAGGTTTAAGTAATCCGGGAAGATATCTTTACAGGCAAACCGGAGGAATACCCGGGCGGGATAACGGGTCTGGTGGTTTAATGGAGTCTGGAGATCTTAAAATTGCATGGGCGCGGCAGTACATGCCCGTACTCTCGTCCATTCGGGAACGGTTTACCGAGGAGAAACCTTTCTCCGGCATGACCGTCGGCATGGCCCTCCATGTCGAGGCAAAGACTGCGGTGCTGGTCGAGACCCTGGCGGCAGGCGGCGCAGAGGTGTACATCACCGGGTGCAACCCCCTCTCGACCCAGGACGACGTCTCGGCGGCGCTCAACACCCGTGCGGGGGTTCACTCGTACGCCCGGCGGGGGGCCGGCGTCGGGGAGTATTACGCGGCCATCGATCGGGTGCTCGATGCCCGGCCTGCGATCACCATCGACGACGGCATGGACCTGATCCACCGCATCCACACCGAGCGGCGGGAGGTGCTGGACTCGGTCATCGGCGGGTGCGAGGAGACCACGACCGGCATCCACCGGCTCCGCGCGATGGCCCGGGACGGAGCGCTTAAATTCCCGGTCATCGCCGTCAACGACACCCCGATGAAGCACTTCTTCGACAACGTCCACGGCACCGGGGAGAGCTCGCTTGCATCGATCATGATCACGACAAACGTCCTCATCGCCGGCAAACGGCTCGTCGTCGCCGGTTACGGCTACTGCGGCCGGGGGCTTGCACAGAAGGCGCGGAGCCTCGGCGCCCGTGTCATCGTGACCGAGGTCGACCCGCGGAGGGCGCTCCAGGCGCATATGGACGGGTTCGATGTCATGACGATGGATGATGCGGCACCCCTCGGCGACATCTTCGCCACCACCACCGGCAACGTGGGCATCATCACGGGTCAGCACTTCCCGGGGATGAAGGACGGGGCCATCCTCGCGAACGCCGGTCACTTCAACGTCGAGATCGACGTCGAATGGCTCGCGTCACACGCGGACTCCGCCATCCACCGGGATGGCATCGACACCTACCTGCTCGGCGCCAAAGCCATCCACGTCCTTGCCGAGGGAAGGCTCGTGAACCTCGCAACGCCGAAAGGGATGGGCCACCCCATCGAGGTGATGGACCTGAGTTTCGCCGTCCAGGCGCTCTCCGCGGAGTTCATCGCAAAATGCGGCAAAAATCTTGCTCCCGGCGTGCACGACGTCCCGTCCGTCATCGACGAGGGGGTGGCACGGCTGAAACTCGCCGCGCTCGGCCTCTCGATCGATCGGTTGACGCCCGAGCAGGAGACGTATATGAGCAGCTGGACGATCGGGACGTAAATCGACCCGCCTCTCTTTTTGTCTTGCGGGGGTGAAGGGGGCGGAGCGGGAAGACCCCACCCTTCAGGGTGGGATAGTTCATTCCCGGCGGGCATCCCCGTCATTGTCGATCCTGAGCATAAACCCATGCCCGCACCTGCAACACCGGTACTGCGCATACAGGCCGCCGCCGGGAATAATAACATCCCCGAGAAAATCTCCCTGGGACCCGCACAGAGGGCATGCCGGTCCCTGGTCAATGAACCAGCGGCCGCACCTGAGACACTGGTGGATAGTATGGATCCGCGGACTTGCGGCGATGGTATCCTCAATGTTGTTCCGGCACCCGCAGAAAGGACAGAGAGTAGATGCGTCGTCCTCTTCCGCGTCACCCGGCGGGCACGTTGCCTCCGGGGTACTGTCTAACCCCCGCACGCGCCAGCCCCTCCATTCCCCGGGATAGTGCTGATTTTTCTCCTGTTCGCCTGCCGGATGGCTGTCCAGCCGTTTTTCATGCAACAGCATGGAGCTCCCGAAGGCTTAACGGTATCTATTGGTATCTATTGGTATCTTATGGGAAAAATAAAAACAGTGCAATATAATTGTCTTGCCGGGATACCTGTATGGGAAGATGGAGTCCCCCGATAACGTCTCGAGCAAGCAGGTGGGTGTGCGGTTGCCGGGCCATCTCTACCGGTGGTTGAGGGAGAAGGTCGACAGCGGCGAGTACTCGAATATGGCCCAGTCCGTCATCGGGGAACTGACAAAGGCCAGGGCGCTCGAAGAGGTGCGGCGCCGGGAAACCCCGCTTTACAGCGTCTACGAGGACGAACCCCTCGCCCGGATGGTGAACGAACGCATCGAGGGTATCCGTCGCGAGCTCCTGGATGAAGTGAAGCGGCGGCGTGCCTGATACCCGCTCGCTACTCGCTTCTCGTGTGCAACCTGCGCGAGATCGGGACGGGGGTACCTCTGCCGTTCTGCCACTCGTGCCGAGGACTATCCCGGAGGGCGCGGTACTCTCCCTTCTGTCCAGGGGACAGAGCAGAAACTTGGCTTACTCTCTCGCGCTCCCCGGATCGATCCGCATGAAGAGTCCTCACAAGCTCCCATTTTCGCTCGCTCCGATACTTTACCCCTGTTCCGGTGGTGCTGCCCATGGGAAGACCGCATCCTTTTAATATTCTCGCGGGATGTAAACAAAATTCCCTTGATGTGGGCACGATGTACACTAAATTAAATATCTGGAGTCGTAACCCCTTATAGAACAGGTGTTTTTATGAGATCATCAACCCCGGCAACTCTTGTTGCAGTAAGCCTTCTGATCATCGCCGGTCTTCTGGTTGCAGGGTGTACAACCACCCAGCAAACTCCCGAGCCGACAACCCTGACCGTCTTCACGGCCGCATCGCTCACAGGAGCCTTCACGGACATCGGCAAAGCCTACGAGGCAAAGAACACAGACGTCAAGGTCGACTTCGTCTTCGACGGTTCGCAGACCCTCCGCACCCAGGTCGAGCAGGGAGCGACCCCCGATATCTTCGTCTCCGCGAGCACGAAACATATGAAAGCGCTCCAGGGCGGTGGGTTCATGGACAACAGCACTGTGGCCCCGTTCCTCGGGAACAGCCTGGCCCTGATCGTCCCGGTCGATAACCCGGCAAAGATCACCGGTCTCGCCGACCTGGCAAACCCGGGCACAAAGATTGTCATCGGCACCAAGGACGTTCCCTTCGGCGACTACACCCGGCAGATGCTCGACAAGATGGCCGCCGACCCTGCATACGGCGAAGCGTATAAGAACGCCTTCATGGCGAACGTCATCTCCGAGGAGACCGCGGTGAGCAACGTTATGCCCAAACTGATCCTCGGCGAGGCGGATGCGGCGATCGTCTATAAATCGGACGTATCAAAAGACGACCGGGATAAACTGATACGGTTCGATATCCCGTCCGAGTACAACGTCGTGGCCACATACCCGCTCGGCATCCTTGCTGCATCGCCGCACAAGGCTGAGGCGGAGTCATTCATAGCATTCGTCCGGGGTCCGGACGGCAGCGCCATCCTGACAGATTATGGATTTGACCCGATTCCGGCAGGAAAGTGAGGTACTCCGGCACGGCAGCCGGACGCGACCGGGGAGGGTGGCACTCACCCTCCTCATCACCGCCCTTCTCTCGCTCTTCCTTCTCTTCGTCACGATACCGGTAGTCTCGCTCTTCCTGCGCATATCGCCGGAGGCGTTCTTCAGTTCGCTTGCCGAACCGGTGGTCCTCGATGCGCTCTCGCTCTCCCTCGTCACCGCGACGGTGAGCACGGTGATCGTCGTCCTCTTCGGGACGCCGCTTGCCCTGGTAAACGCCCGGCATGACTACCGCGGCAAGGTGATCGTCGACACCCTCACCGACCTTCCCATCGTCCTCCCGCCGGCGGTGGCGGGCATCGCGCTCTTGATGGCGTTCGGCCGCCGGGGCGTCGTCGGGCAGTACCTCGACCTCTTCGGCATCCATATCGCCTTCACCACCCTCGCGGTGGTCCTCGCCCAGGTCTTTGTGGCCTCGCCGTTCTACATCAGGCAGGCGAAGGCGAGTTTCGAGGCGGTCGACCGACTCTACGAGGATGCAGCACGGACCCTTGGCGCGTCCCGCTGGACCGTCGCCCTCCGGATCACCATCCCGCTTGCGTGGGGCGGGCTTATCTCCGGGGCGATACTCTCGTTCGCCCGGGCGCTCGGGGAGTTCGGCGCCACGATCATGTTCGCCGGGAACTTCCAGGGTCGGACCCAGACGATGCCGCTTGCGATCTATACAACCATGCAGGGCGACCTTGACGCCGCGATCAGCCTCGCGATCATCCTTGTCCTCATATCATTTGCCGTGATCGCCGCGGTGAAGGTCGTCACCCGGAGGAGCGCCTGATGCTCTCCGCCCATGCCGTCCGGCAACTGCGGGATTTCGCCCTCGACATCACCCTCCCGGTCAGGGAGGGTGAGACCCTCGTCCTCATCGGGGAGAACGGGGCGGGCAAATCCACGGTGCTGAACCTGATCTCGGGCATCCTCACACCTGACCGGGGCGAGATCACTCTCGGAGGTCGGACGCTTTTTTCGGACGCAAAAAGGATCGACGTCCCCACGGAGAACCGGAACATCGGCCACCTCTTCCAGTCCTACGCCCTCTTCCCGCACATGACTGTCGCCGAGAACGTGGCGTTCGGCCTCCGGTGCAGGAAAGTCCCAAAATCGGAGATAGCCGAGTCGGTGGCGGAGCAGCTTCAGGCGATGGATCTCTCCGACCTCGCGGACGTCAACGTCGGCCGGCTTTCGGGGGGGCAGCGGCAGCGGGTGGCCCTCGCCCGGGCGCTGGTGCTCGAACCGGAGCTCCTCCTCCTCGACGAACCGCTCGCCGCCGTCGATATGCGGGCCCGGGGGGCGATGCGAAAGGAACTCCGAGAGCATATCCGGAACGCCGGCATCCCCTGTATCGTCGTCACCCACACCCTCCGCGACGTCCTCGAACTCGCGAACCGCATCTGTCTCGTTGAGGAAGGAAGGGTTGCGGCCGACGGGGCGCCGGAGGAGGTGCTCGGGATGCGGGAGAATGCGTTTATCGCGAGCTTTGCCGAGAGGTGAAGGAGGGCGCTTCCGGCGGGAGCGTCTCCTTCCGGCCGGAGGTTCCGAAACGACCTTCTACCCCGGGCGGCCATGAATGGTCATAGCATACCGTCCCCCCGGGATCTCTGGGTTTGCGGTGTCGTGCTGCCGGGGCAGATGTCGCCCCGTAAGGGGTGTTGTGATGAAGCAAGGGTACCTGCTGCTCCTGATACTGCTGACGGTCTTTGCTCTCGTACCGGGACCGGTTTCCGGAGAGGCTGCAGGCCGGGAGATCCCCATCGAATATTCGTTCAACGAGTCGCACTCACAGATATACGCGCGGATGCTGGAGCAGAACGCAACCCTCGGCGAGTATTACGAGCAGGTCTGCCCCGAATTCCTGGAGAGCATGCCCCCGGAGGTGAGGGCCCACGTCTACAACACGACGATGCTCCGGCACGAGCCTCCCGGCGGTGACAGGGTGCTCGTACCGCCCCTGGTAAGGGGGAAGGTCGCCATTGCTGCCGCACCGTCTGTGTTCTCGGTGAGCGGAATGCACTTCGGCCTCATTGGTGCCGGCATCCTTGGCCTGCTCGCGGCGGCCTGGCTGATCCGGCAGCGGGTCCGTAACCGGAAGGAGTGAGCCTCACTGCGGGCGGCGTGCCGGACCACGCGCGCAGTAAAGATACTCCTGTGCATACCCGGCATACTCCCCGAAGTAGTCCCGCGCGAACCGCCGGATCCTCTCGTAATCTGCCGGGGTGCAACTCTTCCCGGCAATGTCAGGCAGGTAGGTCTCCGCCACGATCCGGCGTATCCAGACATCGACCGGGAACGCCTCAAAAAACCCGAACGCAAAGAGCAGCACGCAGTCCGCCGCCTTCGGCCCGACGCCCTTAAATCGCATAAGCGCTTGCCGTGCATCCTCGAAGGGAAGAGCCGCTATCCGCTCCGCCCAGTCGGGGTGCTCCGCCACAACGGCGGCAGCTTCGTGGACGTACTCCGTCCTGTAGCCGAGCCTGCAGTCCCACAGGTTTGCAGGGGAGGCCGCCGCGAGCGCCTCCGGTTCCGGGAACGCGTACGCCGTTCCTGCCGCCCCGTCCGCCGGTCTCCCGTAGCGCTCCGCCATGAGCGCGACTCGCCGCTTTACTGCCGGGATGTTCGTGTTCGTGGCGCAGATGTACGAGACCAGGCACTCCCACGGCTGTTGCCTGACGAGGCGTAGGCCGCGGCACTCCCGGATTGCGGCACCGATCGCCGGGTCGCGGTCGATGGACGAGAGGACGGCGGGCAGGTCCTGGTCGAGCCGGAAGTAGTCGCGGACGAACGCCGCATCCGCCCCCAGAAACGTGAGACGGTCTGCATCCTGCCGTATCCGGACGGCCCGGCCGTCGACGACGCCCTGCCACCACCCGTCCGCCTTCTCCCAGCGGAAGGCCTGCCCGCAGGCGAGTGTCCGGTCGAGGTCGAACGGCTGGTCCGGCGGAAGCGTGATCGTCGTCATGGTCCTATCGGTATCGGAACGTTGCGTTTTAGAAAAAAGTATGGATATCCGGGATTACGCTTGCTTCTCTTTCAGCTCCCGGTAGACGCAGGACTGCACGTCCTGGCCTAACTTCCCGATCGCGTCCGCCCGGCAGCGTGCACAGTGGCGCATCTGCTTGATGAACGGGGCGCACCGGTCCTGCATCTCCCGCTTATCCTTCTGGGTGGGCGGGGTTATTCCGGCGAACTTGTACTGCGGGATGAGCGGAATGACGTTGAAGGTGAACGCCCCCATCTCGCCGACTTTCTTTGCGATCTCCGGGATATGCTCGTCGTTGATCCCGGGGATGTAGACGGTGTTTATCTTGACGAACATCTTCTTCGCAACCGCCATCTCGATCCCCTTCATCTGCTGGGAGAGAAGGAGTTCCGCAGCCTCGCGCCCGTGGTACTTCTTCCCCCCGTACTCGATCCAGGAGTAGATCTTCTCCCCGATCGCAGGGTCGATGGCGTTGAGCGTGACCGTAACGTTCCCGACGTCGTACTTCGCCAGTTCCTCGATCGACTCCGGGAGCATGAGGCCGTTTGTGCTGATGCACATGATCAGGTGCGGGAACTCCTCGTGGACCAGCCTGAGCGCCTCAAACGTCTCGGGGTTTGCGAGCGGCTCGCCCGGTCCTGCGATGCCGATCACTTTCACGTAGGGGTGCTCCTTGATAACCTTCTTGACCAGGTCGAGTGCCTCCCCTGGCGGGAGGACCCGGCTCGTCACACCCGGCCGGCTCTCGTTCACGCAGTCGAAGTCTCGCACACAGTAGTTGCACTGGATGTTGCACTTCGGGGCGACGGGGAGGTGGCACCGCCCGAAGGTGTGGCATGCTTTGTCGGAGTAGCAGGGATGCTCGCTGATCTTGCGGAGCTGCTCCGGATCGTAGGGGACCTCTCTGCCCTGGACCGTCGCGGTTCGGTAAGATTCATCGGCCATAATCCATGATCTATGCGCCGGAGGATGTTATATACTGATGGGTGCCGGCCGCCTGCCGGGTGATCCGATGCCTACTCCAGAAAAAGGTGGCGGGTCAGGCCGCCTGCCGGGTGAGATCGAGTGGGGCAGCCTCCGCCTCCCGGGCACCTGTCTCCTCGCCTATGCCGAACCGTTCTTCCGCCGCCTTCAGGATCCGCCCGAGCATCTCGGGGTAGGAGAGCCCCGCGTACTTCGCCATCTTCGCAAGGTGGCCGTCCCAGCACCAGCCGGGGTTCGGGTTGACCTCGAGGAGTTTCGGGTTGCCGTGCTCGTCCAGGCGCCAGTCGAACCGGCAGTAGTCGCGGCACTCCAGGCGCTCGAAGAGGGCGAGGCAGCAGCGCACGACCACCTTCTCGGTCTCCTCGGGGAGATTTGCCGGCCGTGACACAATCTTCCAGTACGGCGAGTCCGGGAGCCACTTTGCTTCGTAACCGCAGAGCCGGGGGAGTTCCGGAGGCAGGGCGGAGTAGTCCTCCTCGGTGATGGGGAGCACCGTATAGTAGCCCGACGGGTTCCCGATAATGCCGACACTGATGTCCTTGCCCGTGAGGAACTCCTCGACAAGGAGCGACTGGCTGTACCCGATCGTCGTCCGCAGGGAACTGATGATATCGGAGAGTTCCTCGATGGTGTGGGCGATGCTCTTTTGCGTGATGCCGTAGGAGGAGTCGCCGGAGTTGGGCTTGACGATCACCGGGAACGTTACCCCGATGTCGTAGGTGCGGTCGCCGGAAGTGATGAAGCAGGCGTCCGGCACCGGGATCCCCATCTCCTTCGCGACGCCCCGCACGAGTGATTTGTCGTAGCAGAACGCAAGTGACTGCGGCGCGGATCCCGTGTACGGGATGTCGAGCAACTCCAGGAGCGCCGGCACGTGGAGTTCTTTTCTCGGGTCGTTGTTGAACCCCTCGTCACAGAGGTTGAAGATGTAGTCCACCTTACCCTTCAGTTTCGTGAGGTCCTGGATCATGGTGTCGTGCTTGCAGAGGTAGGTGAACCGGTAGCCTTTGAGCTCCCGGAGTGCCGCCTTCATCTGGTCGATGGTGTAGAAATCGTCGTCGTCAAAGACGCAGGACGGCTTCAGGGCGTCGGGCTTGGTCGGGTCGCCGAGCATCACCGCGACATGTTTTGCCCTCTCCTGCCCTTTTGTCTTCGCCGTCGTCCATTCTTTCCTGACGACCGCGGTGACGATGTGGCGCCGCTCCATCATGCCGAGGTCCTGGTTCCGCTGCGATTCCGTGGCGATCTCGTGGAAGGCGATGCCGGAGAAGCCCGCCCGTTCCAGGAGCCGCTGGAGTGCCTCGGGGGTGTAGAGGCGTTCGGCATAGAACTGGTCGGCCACGACGCCCTTATTGACATCGGTGATCACCTCCCTTGAGATCAGGCGCTGTTCGTCGAGCGAGAGGGACCGTTCACGGCAGACGAACATCGTGCGGTCGATCCATTCCCACGATCGGGGCTGGAAATGACCTTTGAGGTACTCCCCATCGGCCACATCCAGGAGCACCCGTCCCCAGGGTTTGAGGATGCGCCGGAGCTCGGTGAGGATCCGCAGGTCTTCCTCGACGGAGTCGAAGTAGCCGAAACTGTTCCCGAGGACGAGGACGACGTCGTAGGTGTCGGTCCGGTACGGCAATCGGCGTGCGTCTCCTTCCCGGAACCTGACCTGTAGTCCCTCCCTCTTCGCGGTCGATCGGGCTCGCTGGATCAGGTAATGCGACTGGTCGAGGCCTTCGGCATTATAGCCCCTGCGCGCGAGTTCGAGGGTGTGCCTGCCCTGGCCGCAACAGAGGTCGAGGATCTTCTCGTCGGGCCCAAGGTGCAGAATCCGGGCGACCCGGTCGATCTCTCTCCCGGTGATCCCCTGGTCGTCGACGACGTCGCCGTCGGTCTTCAGGTAGAGGTGGTTAAAGATGCGCCTCCACCAGTCGGATTTCACATGCTCTTCAAGGTTCGGGACTGGACCGATCGTCCGCCTGTCCCGGGCTTTTCCCTTCCGTCTACTATCCGGGGGTTCATCCGTGTGGATCTCGTCTGTCATGCTGGGCCACTCATCCTGGTCCCGTCTCCGGGACAGAATCGACATTTCGTCCGGTTACAAAAGAGACTGGTTACGTGCACCATAGTTGGGTGATCATTCGGTAGGAGGGTATCGATAAAAGCATTGTGTCATGGATCTCTCCGCCGGAATGAACTGCCGTCTTACCCGGGATTTTCGCGCCCCGGAAGTCCCGCCGCACGCGCCGGGATGGCAGGATGGGGGTGAGCAGGGCGTACCAGGGTGGAACCCGCCGGATCCTATGAGACGCACCTATATATGCCGGCAGGTAATTGTATATGTGCAGACTATCTGCATGGTTGAAGTATATGGATGAGAGATATTCAAGCAGGGGCCCCCGCTCGTTCCAGGACCGCCCCCGCGAGTTCCATAAGGCGGTCTGTTCCGACTGCGGCAAAGCGTGCGAAGTTCCTTTCAAGCCGACCGAGGGCAGACCCGTCTATTGCCGCGACTGCCTCCCGAAGCACAGGAAACCCCGTTACTGAGTCGTTTAGTGAATACGGTTTCTCAACGTGAGTGAAATTCCAATGGAAGAGAGATATCCGAGCAGGGGCCCCCGCTCGTTCCAGGACCGCCCCCGCGAGTTCCATAAGGCAGTCTGTTCCGACTGCGGCAAAGCGTGCGAAGTTCCTTTCAAGCCGACCGAGGGCAGACCCGTCTATTGCCGCGACTGCCTGCCGAAGCACAGAAAACCCAGATTCTAATCTCTTTTTTTGCACATACAGAGTGCGCCCATTGCACGGTGAGCGTCAAGGCTCCCTCCTCTCATCGCGCCGGGCTGATACATCTCTTCAGCTCCACGGATCCCGCACGCCCCGGAGGGTCTGCCCCGGTGAGCAGAATCCTATCCGTCACACGATGAGCCGTCTCTTCATCAGCCTGATGGCGAGGACGAAGAAGAGCGCGGTGGCGACCGCGATCCAGGCGAGGTTGAGGAGATTTGCCGGCGCAAACGCCGGGAGGGTGATCGCCCGGTTGATGCTGACGACGTGCGTGAGCGGGAGCACGGCGAGGGCGAAGTACTGGATCGGCTCCGGGAGCAGGTCGAGGGGAAAGAACGTCCCCGAGAAGAGGAACATCGGGGTGATGAAGAGGAACGCGGGATAGTTCAGCGCGTCGATGCTCGGCGTGATCGCCGTGAAGCACATCGCGATGCTCGCAAAGAGGAGGCCGGCAAGGTACGCAAAGGGGATGAGGAGCAGGGATGAGGGCATGGCCACGACGCCGAAGAGGAGGAGCACCGGGAGCATCAGCGTCGCGTAGATCATTCCCCGGGTGGCGCCCCAGAGCATCTCTCCCGCGATCACCTCGTCGATGCTGACCGGTGTCGCGATGACGGCGTCAAACGTCTTCTGGTAATACATCCGGACGAACGACGAGTAGGTGCACTCGAAGAAGGACGAGTACATCACCGAGACCGAGACGAGCGCGGGTGCGATGAAGACGGGATAGGGTATCCCGTCGATGGACTCGATGTACGTCCCGAGGCCGAATCCCAGGGCCAGAAGGTAGAGGACCGGTTCGACGAAGGGCGGGATGAAGTTCACCCGGTAGGTCCTG
This sequence comes from Methanoculleus sp. 10, assembly GCF_913757945.1. Taxonomy (NCBI): domain Archaea; kingdom Methanobacteriati; phylum Methanobacteriota; class Methanomicrobia; order Methanomicrobiales; family Methanomicrobiaceae; genus Methanoculleus; species Methanoculleus sp. 10. The sequence continues at coordinate 98,906 of NZ_CAJYDP010000007.1, forward strand.
AGGAAGGCGTCCCAGTTCCTCCGCCAGACGCTGCGCACCCTCTCAGTGATATCGATCATCCTCTCCTCACTCCCGCAGGCTCCGGCCGGTCAACCGGAGGAAGACGTCCTCAAGGGTCGCCGGACGAACCGTAACCGCCTCGTGCCGGCAGACCTCGAGCAGTTCGCGTGCCACGTCGTGAGGACGGTTCGTGAAGACCTGGATCGCACCGTCGGCAAGGTCGTAGTCCAGCCCGAGCCCGTCCAGGCAGACGAGCACTGCCGGTGTCTGCTCCACCTCGACGACGTCGCTCCCGGCGTGTTCCCGGATGAGATCCGCCGGGGCACCCTCGACGAGGATCTTGCCGTGATCCATGATCACCAGCCGATCGCAGAGACGTTCCGCTTCGTCCAGGTAGTGCGTGGTGAGGACGAGGGTGTTTCCTTCTGCCCGGAGGCTCCTGAGTTTCTCCCAGATCAGGTGCCGGGCCTGCGGGTCAAGCCCGATGGTGGGTTCGTCGAGGATGAGCAGTTCGGGTGCATTGATGAGGGCCCGGGCGATGATCAGCCGCCGTTTCATCCCGCCTGAGAGCTTGTCGATCACTACGTCCCGTTTCTCTTCAAGCTGCATGAACGCGAGGAGTTCTTCTGCCCGCCGCTCCGCCTCCCGTTTCGGGATGCCGAAGTAGCGGGCGTAGACCAGCAGGTTTCGGTAGGCCGAGAAGTCCGGGTCGAGGTTGGTCTCCTGCGGCACCACGCCAAGACGGCTCTTGATCTCCCGCTGACGGGTATCCACGTCCATGCCGAGGACCTCGAGGGTTCCGCTGGTCTTAGGGGAGACGCACTGGATCATCTTCATGGTCGTCGTCTTTCCCGCCCCGTTCGGCCCGAGGAATCCGAAGACCTCGCCCTCCCCGACCCGGAAAGTGATATGGTCGACCGCGATGAGATCTCCAAACCGCTTCTCGAGATCGCGCGCTACGATGACGTCGCTGATTGCCTGTTCCTCCTGATGAGTCAGTGGCGTCGTGCAAGTACAACATTCTTTCGCTTGCTCGTCCCTCCTCTCTTCCCGCTCCCCATTCCCGGAGGGAGGCCAAAATCCCCCTCCGCTCGAGCGGCCTTTGCCCGGTTTCATGCCTGTTCTTCCCGGGAAAAGCGAACCCCCGCCCGGTATGTCTGTATTCGATCCCGCATTCTTTTTGAACAGGTAGAGCCAATTACTGTAATTCGTACGTTCCTCTGGTGCCCGGGCACATACCGCCTGCCGTCCCCTCTGCACAACTCCGGTGCGCCGGAGCGGGGTTGGTTCACAGGGATGGGTCCGGGCACCGGGGAGGTGCGGGGCTACAGCGATACCATGACGGAAAGTGCCGAAGAGAAAGGTGCGAGGATGAACAGGGCCGTATACCCACCCAATATCGTCTACGTCGGTTCGACGGGTAACCGGGGCCGGGGAGTATTTGCCCGCAGGGAGATCGCGGCCGGTGAGTTGATCGAGGTCTGCCCGGTGATCGCGATGGACGGGACGGATGAGCAGGGGCTCCTTGACCGGACGCGTCTCTTTAACTACTACTTCGCCTGGGGGCAGCACGAGGAGTCGGCAGCCGTGGCGCTGGGCTACGGGTCGCTCTATAACCACTCCTACCATGCGAATGCGGACCATGTCCGCGATGTTGCCGGCGGCGAGATCCGCATCTACGCCTGCCGGGCCATCCGGGAGGGCGAGGAGATCACCATCAACTACGGCGGCCGGCCCGACTGCCCCGACCCTGTCTGGTTCGATGTGGTGGAGGAGGAGCGATAACTCCATTTTCTGCCCGCAGCTCCCCTCTTCCTCGTGCCGATCACCGCCTTCCGGTGTTTGGCGACGGTATCTTGCGGTGTCCGAGCGGGGTATCTGTCATGACTCCATCGGTGTTGCGCCCGGAACCCTGACCGTTCGCCGTTCGCTCTCCCGGCACCGCCCGACTGCGGTTGCTCCCGGGGGACGTACGGCGTCTGCCGATATTACGGGACGGGGGCAGGGGCAGCATCCCGGCCCCTCCGGGCAACTCCGGTGGATGCGCCCATATCTCCAGTGGAAATCAAGGGGTTTGCCAAAATATCCCCGGATCATTGAATTTTTCTCCCGCCTCCATACCGGCTGCCGGTCCCTGGAACCGTCCCTCCAGCCGTGCGGGCCGCCTGGAAACGCTCTTTAATTTGAGGGTTTTTCAGGAATTTGAGAGTGTTTCTGAGATATCTCGGCGGGGTATCGGGGAAGCGGGGGCATGAGAACGGGGGTGTGGCCCGGGGTTTCCGGGTCCTGCCTGCAGGAGCCATGCCGGTTGTTATCCGGTGCGGGAGCCCCATCGCCGGGTGGCCGGTTGCACCTGCCTCGCCTGTACAGTCTCCCCTCGGGTTGCTGTCACCATGGCATCCGCGGTCGCTGTGGGGATGAGGGCCGGGAGGATCAGGGTTGCGATATCGTGCGTGAGAGGGGGCGGGGCGCAAGTTACCCCCGCCCTGCCTCCCTGCTGTTTTGGGAGTTGCGTACCAACCTGCGGCTGCCTGCGGAGTGTAACCGGGTCCGGGAAAAAACCGCATGATGCCCACAGGGCCACATGCATACCGGATGAAAAAGGGGGGGCTTTTTCATACGAAAGGGTGAGTTTTTCTCAGTCGATGGCGACCATGACCTCTGTCGACTTGACCACAGCGTAGACCTTCTTGCCGACGGTAAGCCCGAGGTTCTCCACGGCCTTTTTGGTGATGACCGAGGTGATCTCACCGCCGCCGTCCAGTGCGATGGTGACCTCGGCGGTGACCACGCCTAAATCAATCTTCTTTACTTTCCCGGGGAGTTGGTTTCGCGCACTTAACTTCATGATGCACCATAGTGCTGGTTTACGGTCTGGACGATATAAGTTTCGGTCTTTGAAACCCCTATGCAGACGTGTGCCGCAGAAAACGGAGCTCCCGTGTGCGAACAGGCAAACCGGCACCAGGAGTGAAGACTCCCAACGCCGGGTTCCGGTGCCGGCCTGGTCGGAAGAGCGCGTGAGGATCTGCAGTGAAGACCGGCTCCGGGTGCTCAAACGGCGCACTGAGAAACCCGAAGGACTGGATTGATAATCAAAAAAGCGGGCTGGAAGGCGCTTATCCGGCAGTGCCGTGCTGCGATGGGCCTGGCCGGATTCGAACCGGCGATCTCTGCCGTGTAAGGGCAGCGTCATGACCAGCTAGACCACAAGCCCCGTGGATGCCTTACAGTGTTTCGCACCGGGAGGGATAAACGTTGTTGCCTGCCGGGGGCTTTGGGCACAGGATACTCTCCGAAAAGAGGTTCCCGGGAACTGTATCGAATACTCTAGCAAGGTGCCTCGCTTTCCGCATCCGGAGGCGGCCCCGCGCCTCCGCCGCCCTCCCCCCGGTGCTGCCCTCTGAAAATAATGGGAGGAGGGTTCAGATGAACCCGAAGGACTTTAACGTCACGTCGGGGTTGACGGCTCCCACGTGGTAGACAACACCCTCGGAGACCTCGTTGATGACGACCTCGGCCGGGGAGAAGAGCGAGGTATCGATCTGGTAGAAGTCGAATTTGGCTTCCTTGAAGATCTCGTAGAACGGTTTTCCGTATCCCCGGGACTTGTTGCTCGGGATTTTGTCAAGGTAGTCCTTGATCTCCGGGGCGTTCATTGTCAGCATGATGCTGCCATGGTAGATCGTGGCGTCGTTGGTGCTGCCCATCGCCTTCGTGCCGTCCTTCTTGACGGGGGCGATCGGGGCATGGCCGATACCGGCGGTGATCTTCCTTGTGTCAAAGCCGAGCTCGTTCAACTTGTAGACCGCAGTCTCGACGCAGCGGCCGGCAACCTGGACCGAACCGACGATCGAGGCCGTGGGGGCGACAACCGCGCAGGTGTTCGCCACATCCACATCACAGGCATCGGCGATCTTCTCCATCACGCCGGCGTTCGGGAGATGGTCGCTCTCAAGGGCGATGACCGCATAATCGAACTCGTCCTCGTAGTCGATGACCTCGTAGGTGTGCTTCGGCTTTAAGGAGAGCGCCCGTGCAGGGCCGCTACCCATGGCGAAGTACTTGTTGACGTTGACCGTCCAGCCCGCTTTCTGGGCGCCGAGGCATGCGATGGCCGGGAAGTCGGTGCTGACCTCGATGAACGGGATCGGGATATCCCGGATCCGGCCCATCGTTATGTCGACTTCACCGAGTCCGCCCATGCAGATCTCGGTGAACCGTCTTCCTGCCAGGTACCCGCCGGTGGTGCTGACGCCGCAGTCTACGATGCGTGCCCCGTTGTCAAGCTCGTGCGGGACGGCATGGAACTCCTCGGCGTATTCGAAGAGTTCTTCAAAAATATCCAGTGCCAGTTCGTTTACGCTGAGCATGTGGAAAACCTCATCAGAATACAAACGGTGGCAGAATAGATAAGGATTATGAAACCGAAGTCTGCTCCTGCCGCAGGTGCTCCAGCACGCGATCCGGATCGTAGCGGAGGCTGATCAGCCGTGTCCGTCCCCTTCCCTGGCGATAATGGAGGTTTAAGAGCCGCATCGCGTCGAACTTCTGGACCATTTTGTAGTACCTGGTATAACTGATCCCCGCCTGCTCCCTGACGAAATGGTAGACTTCGCCGGCGTTCATCTCCTGGTCGTCACGAACCGCCATCTCTGCGATCCTGCCGAGCACCTCCCGTTCCTCAGCCCTGAGCGCCCGGAGCGAGTACGCAAGGTGCAGGTACCGGGAAACCTCGTAAGCCTTGCAGATATCCTCTCGTTCGATAGAACGGCGGGCCGCTTTCTCGGCGCTCAGGGTCGCCCGTTTCAGGAGGTCGATGCCGACGCGAAGGTCACCGCTCTTCATTGTCTGCTCTACCACAAGGTTCAGCATATCGGGCCGGAGGACGTTCGGGTAGAGCCCCTGCAGGACCCGCTCCTCAAGGATCCCCTGGACCTCCTCCTCCGAATAGGGGGGGAAGTATATCTCGGTGGGCCGGAAGACCGACGCCACGCGGGCATCCACCTCGGTCTGCAGGCTGACGGACATGTCGCTGACGATGGCGACGACGCCGATCCGGACGCCGGGATAGGCCTCGTGGGAACGGAGCAGGGGATAGAGGACGTCGTTGATCTCGTTATTATAGAGGAGGTAGTTCGCGTCGTCGAGCCCCACCAGGAGCACCTGCTCCTCCCGCAGGAGGGCCCGGGCTATGGCATCGAAGATCTGTTTGAACGATATGCCTGAGGCCGGCGGCAGGTGCCCGATAACCCGCCGGTAGATCTGCGAGAAGACGGCGAACCTGGTGTTATCGATCTGGCAGTTGATGTAGACGGGGAGCAGCCGCTTTGTGGCCTCTTCGATCTCGGCAAAGACTTTCCTGACGCTCGTCGTCTTCCCCGTACCCGGGAGGCCCCGGCAGACGGTATTGAGGGGCCGTCCCCCCCGGAGGCCCGGCCGGACCTGGAACGCGAGCTCCCGGATCTGCGCGTCGCGGTGGTTGAACTGCTCGGGGACGTAATCGATCTCGAAGACCTCGGGGTCACGAAAGAGCGTCTCGTCCCACATGAGCAGGCTCCTCTTCATGATACAATCCTCAGGTATTGTAGTATATATATCCTCCAGGTTGTTGTTTCCTCATCGCGCGGGTCTGGCAGGCGTTACGGGTGCTCCATGCATTTCTTGCAGAGTTTCTTGCTCATGAACAGCTGGGAGAGTTTCGCCTGCGATTTCGTCACTTCTGCCCCGCACATCTCGCAGACGTCCTCTGCCGGGGCTCCGGGCGGCTTTGCCCCGGCGGTTTCCCGTTGAGGCACCGGCACGGGCGGTGCCTGTTCCCGGGCTGCCTCCGGCTGAGAAGCCCCCTTCTCTCCCGGTTGAACGGGTGGTTCGGGAACCCGGAGCGGCTCAGGGCGCTCCGGCGCCGGCGGGATTGCCGCCTCGATGGTGCCGGCAGGAGGACAGGTTTTCTCCTCCTCTCCGTGTGCCGGTTCAGCCACGGGGATCGCCGCCGCTGCCGTCCCGGCAGGTTGCGTCTCCGGCACCGGCCGCGCAGTCGGTGCCTGAGGTTCTCCAGGCCGGGCTTTCAGGACGCGCCGGCGGTATGCGTCAACCCGCTCGGCAGTCGCCGGATCCCCGCGCCCGAGCCGGGCAAGCATCCCGTCGAGGAACGTGATAAGGTCGTCTACATCCTCACGGGTCTCTACATCGCCCTCAACCTCGAGGCGGAGGTTTTCGTAGTTCTCGAGGTTGATGGTGATCCCGATGGTGACTTCCTTCTTTCCGGGCATATGCTAATAATTATTGTTTTTCTTATATACAATTCCACCGGCGCCCGGAATCGCCGCGCTATCCGGTCAATCCGGCCCTTCTTCCCCGTCCTCTGCACCCGGCAGCGGCCCGCGCCGTGGATCGGTGATCCAGAGGAGAATGGGCGTTTTTTCCGGTATCCAGCCCCGTTCCTTTCCCGGCAGCCCGGCGTGCAGGCGAAACCCGTGCCGGCTCTGTCGCCAGGAGTGCCTGAAACCGGGATCCGCGAGTGGTGTGCCGATCTCCTCACCCATCACTTTTTATAATGCCACGGCTATACCAGCCGTGCCCCGGTTGCGCCGGGCCGTCCGGTTGTGGCAGCGGGACCGGCTTACGGGGTCCCGAAACCGGGCTTCCGGTGGACCCGGAGTGGCGGGACCTGCTGCTCCATGACGGGGCGGAGAAGTTTTCGGTATGCCCGCGAGCCTGCACGATACGACCATGGAGTGTTATGACGACCCGCCTGCTTGAAAGATCGGGAGACCTGCCCGGCCCGTGCCGGCCGATCGCTCTCCTGGCCGGCGCGGTCATCTGCCTCCTGCTCGCCCAGGGCGTTGCTGCAACGCCGCTCTTTGTGGCGGCAGGCGACAGCAGCCCGGCGGCAAAGGCACAGGCAAATTACACCTGTGACGGGATAGACGACCAGGTGGAGATCCAGGCGGCGCTTGCCGCTCTGCCGGACGGCGGTACGGTTGCCCTCTCCGGAGGCACGTTCAACTGCTCCGGGAGCCTCGTTCCCCCGGCAGGCGCGACGCTCCGCGGGGAGGGGCCGGATAAGACGATCCTTCTGTTCCGCGAGAACGGGATGCTCAACGTCTCGGAGGAGCGTGTCACCCTGGACGGGTTTCACATCACGGGGAGCGGTTATAAAAATATGAGCACGGAAACCACGCTCGATCTCAGCAGGTGGCTTGGCGTCCTCACCATCTATGCCAGTCATACGAAGGTTCACAACGTCACGGGCACCGCCGATGCAAGTATCCAGGCGGTCTTCCTCCTGCTCCACAACCCGAACGTCTACGCCCCCATCCTCGAAGACGTTGAGTTCACGAACTGCCGGGCCGCGGACACCGGGACCTACGGGTTCCTCCACAACGCCTGGGGATCGGAGAACACGACGATTAAAGATGTCCGCTACGAGAACTGCGCTGCGGTCAACTGCGGCAGGTACGGGGCGTTCAACGCCTGGGTGACCGGGTTTGACTTTGCCGAACAGAACAACATCGAGGGCCTCAGGGTGAGCAACTGTTTCGCCGAGGGGAGCCTGGAGTCCGGGTTCCACTTCGAGTGGGACCCAAAGAAGCGGGACTGCGTCTTTATCAACTGCGTGAGCAAGGATAACGGGCAGAAACCCTGGCCCGACACCTATCTGGTGGGCGGCCCGGACTACTTCGGGGCTGGTTTCTACCTCCCCGGCGGGCGGGTATCCCTGGTAAACTGCCGGGCCGAGGGAAACAGGGCGTTCGGGTTTTTTGTCGGCAACCCGGACGGGATGCTCCTGTACAACTGCACCGAGAACGGCACCGGGAGCCGCCCGGTCGTCGGCCGGTCTGCGCGACCCATCGGTTACTGCATACTCCAGTCGCTGCCGGTCACGAAGAACCCGTCCATCGTGATGGACCACTGCAGCAGCCTCGGCACGAACGGGTGGGGCCTCTTCATCTGCGGTGCGTCGAACGTGCTCATCAGGGACTTCACCATGACCGATCCGGCAGGCATCGGGGGTATCGGGGCGATGCTGGGGTGCCCCGGGGACGAACTCCAGGTGAATTCGACGATCAAGGCGGGCATCTCCAACTCGACCATCGATCTTGCTGCATCGGGGAGCCGGCCACAGACGCTGATGTACATCGTGAACAACAAAAACGTCACGTATTCCGGCAGCGTCGTCTCCGGCGCTGCTCATCCGGTCCTGGTCGAGGGGTCGACGGCGGGGGATGTAGACCTGTCAGCCCTCAAGGTGCTGCCGGCCAACGGTACCGTATAGGAGTTTCTGGCGACGTCACCGGGACCAGGAGCGCCCCGGGTGCCCCTGCCCCGGGAAGCATCCTGTATATGCTGCTTCCGGCTCGGCCGGGTCCGGAGACCCCGACATTAGCCCTGCGGGCCCCTGCGCCTGACCCTTCGGGGGGGCGGGCCGACTAAACCCTTAAATGGTACCTCCGCATTATAGGGGGTGTTGACCGGGCGGAAGGCGCGGTGGATCATCGGTATCCGCGCCCGGACGCCTGGAGCGTTTCCGCTGGCGGGGGATCGATCCCGGCTAGTCCGATTCAGCCCGGGAAGATACGACAGCGTGAGGAGAGTAACGGGCAGGTCATAGTCTCATGTCAGCGAGGCCGAATCCAGGAGCCAGGGGCAGGCGCATACGTATTGCCGCCGCACTCCTGATCGCTCTGATCAGTATCGTCGTGCTGGTCCTGCACTTTTATCCGCCGGTGCCGGTATCCCCGCCCCCTCCCCGCCGATCACCCCGCTGCCCACGACGCCGGTCGTGCCTCCGGAGGTACCCGGATCGACGGTCGTCGTCGCGGCGAGCGACAGCAGCCCCGCGTCGAAAGCCCGGGCTGACATCCAGTGTGACGGCATCGACGACCAGCGTGACATCCAGGCTGCGTTCGACGCTCTGTCGTCGGGAGGCACGGTCGCCCTGACTGAGGGTACGTTCAACTGTGCCGGGAACATCTACCCTCATGCAAACACCATGCTCCGTGGGGAGGGGCCGGACGCGACGAACCTTCTGTTCAGCAGGAACGGCCGGCTCATCGTCTCCCAGGAATCCGTCACGCTCTACAATCTTCACGTCAGGGGCACCGGCTATCCCGCCGGAGACGACCGCTGGCTCGGCGTGGTCACCATCTATGCGAGCCACGCGAAGGTCCTCGCCGTCGAGGGGACCGCCGATGCGACCACCCAGGCAGTCTTCCTCCTGCTACACAATCCGGACGTCTACGCGCCACCGCTCCGGGACATCGAGTTCATCAACTGCAAGGCCGTGGACACCGGGACCTACGGGTTCCTCCACAATGCCTGGGGGACGGAGAACAAGGTGATCAAAGATGTCCGTTATGAGAACTGCGCCGCGGTCAACTGCGGCAGGTACGGGGCGTTCAACCCCTGGGTGACCGGGTTCGACTTCGCGGAGCTAAACGACATCGAGGGGCTCCGCGTGAAGAACTGTCTCGCGGAAGGGAACCTGGAGTCCGGCTTCCATTTCGAGTGGGACCCGGAGAAGCGGGACTGCATCCTTGAGAACTGCGTGAGCACGAATAACGGGCAGAAACCCTACCCGACTAAACCCTACCGGGAGGACGATACGTCCACGCACTACTTTGGGTGCGGCTATTACGCCCCCCGGGGAGATATCGCCTTCATCAGTTGTTACTCCGAGGGAAACAGCCGGTACGGGTTCTATGCGACGAACGGCGGCAAGCTCTACGGTTGTGTCGACCGAAGCGTCGGAGCCGGGAAGACCGATTACCGGATCATCCAGCCGGCATCGTTCTACGCTGCCCCGACCCGGTCGATAGCGCCGTCTCTGGTGCTTGAGAACTGTTCGAGCATCGACTCGAACGGCTACGGCCTCCAGCTCGACCTTGCAAGCGACGTCTGGATCAAGAACTTCCACCTGGAAAATCCGGCCGGGATCGACGGAAAGGCGACAAACCTTGGCGGGTCGCAGGGGGGGCCGCTCGCTAATTCGGTGGTGAATATCTATGCGTCGGGTGACCGGGCCGAGACGCTTATCTGGGCCAGGAATAACGAAAATGTCGAATACTCGGGTCGGATCGTCTCAAATACCACGAAACCGTTTGTGATCGAGGGGGATCGCACCAGAAAGGTCCGGGTCAAGGACATGGAGATCGTCTCCGCGAGCCTCGCGCCTTTCACCAACGGTGTGGTCCTCACAAATACGGTGCCTGCCGGGGCGGTGACGTTTGAGAACGTGGCTGTTATTCCGGGGGTGCGGTGATGCATCAGGCGTCGTTTTAGGCCCGAGCGCCTGCAGGCACTTCCCGGAGTGTTGCATGGGTTCTGTCAACGGCCGGATAGTTGGGTAGTCGAAGGATCGGAGACTGTTCGGCGATCGTCGGTGCTGGAGCCGGTTCTTCCCCTCCCCGCGGGGGATACCTGTACGCTGCTCTCCGGCCTCCCCGCCCCGCCCCCCAAGGGCAGGGGCAGTGCCGCGGGTATCCCTCCCCGCCTCTGTTGGGTGCGGCCGCTGGTGGCTGCCGCCCCGGCCCGCTGAACGTGGGCCCCCTCAATCTCCCGGGACATTTCATGGGTTTTGCCGGACAATCCGGGGCTTGTTCACTCACAAGGGTTCCTTCCCCCGACCCCCGGTCAGGGCGGATTTCCTCTGGGGCGCACGCGCTAAAGTTTTATTTTATATATACTAGTTTCTATAATCACTTAGATTTAATATTGAATCCAAATTTCTTATTCTAGTGGAATATGATTGATATTTTAGGATTCTGGGTCACCATATTTGTTCAACTAAATTGAAAAACATTTTAAATCAATCCTCTCAGATAATGCAGTATCTCCCGAGAGGTGAGATAATGCGAGATAGACGGACAACGAAGCTTCTAATCGCAGTGTTCCTGATCGTCGGGCTCGTCCCGATCGTCGGGGCACTCGAGACGACCCCCACCACGATTGTCGCGGCAAGCGACAGCAGCGCGGCTGCTAAAGCAGCGGCTGCCTACGTCTGTGACGGGGTCAATGATCATGTGGAGATTCAGGCAGCACTGAATGCCCTGCCATCATCTGGCGGTGTTGTCCTCCTTTCCAGCGGCACATACAACTGTGCAGGGATCATTGCTCCCAAAGCAGGCTCTACTCTCAAGGGGGAGGGTGAAACAACGACGAACCTCGTCTTCACCCGCGACGGTCGGATCAACGTCGACCGTGAGTACGTGACCCTGGACGGGTTCCACGTCAAGGGCAGCGGCTACAGCAGCAACGTCAAGTGGCTCGGCGTGCTGACCGTCCGGGCCAGCCACGCGAAGGTCCACAACATCACGGGAACGGCGGACGCGAGCATCCAGGCGGTCTACCTCCTGATCCACGACCCGACCGTGTATGCCCCGACCCTTCAGGACGTCGAGTTCGTCAACTGCAAGGCCGTGGACACCGGGACCTACGGGTTCCTCCACAACGCCTGGGGCACGACGAACAAGGTGATCCGGGACGTCCGCTACGAGAACTGTGCCGCGATCAACTGCGGCAAGTACGGGGCGTTCAACCCCTGGATCACCGGGTTTGACTTTGCGGAGTTAAACGATATGGACGGGCTCCGGGTGACGAACTGCCTGGCGGAGGGCACGCTGGAGTCCGGGTTCCACTTCGAGTTCGACCCGAAGGTGACAAACGCCGTCCTTGAGAACTGCGTGAGCAAAAACAACGGGCAGAAACCCTTCCCGACCCGGGCCTACAACCCCAACGACATGTCGACCCACTACTTCGGGTGCGGCTACTATGCCCCGAACTGTGACGCGACGTTCATCAACTGCACGGCGGAAGGCAACTCCATGAACGGGTTCTACACAACGAACGGCGGGAAACTCTACAACTGCGTTGAGAGGGAGACCGGCATCGGGCGGACCGACTTCTCCTATCGGGTGCCGGCCGGCTACTACAGCGTCCCGACCCGCTCGACGAACCCCTCCCTGGTGATGGAGAACTGCACGAGCATCAACTCGAACAGCTACGGCCTCCAGGTCGACCTCGCGAACAACGTGAAGATCCGTAACTTCCACCTGGTCGATCCGGTCGGATACAACGGCAAGGGCGCAAGCCTCGGCGGCACGAACGGTCAGTTCGACAACGCCGAGGTGAGCATCTATGCGTCGGGCAACCGTGTGGAGACGCTGGTCTGGGCGAAGGAGAACGTGAATACCGTCTTCTCCGGCCAGATCGTCTCCGATGCCGCAAAGCCGTTCGTGATCGAGGGGTATAGAACCAAAAACGTCCTCGTGAAGGATATGGAGATCGTCTCTAAGACCCTCCCTGCCGGATCCTCCGGCGTGACCGTCGTCAGCACGGTTCCGGCCGGCCAGGCGACCCTCCAGAACGTGAAGGTAGTATCCTCCGGCTCGCCGGTGCCAACCCCGACCGTTCCGGGTCCCGCCCCGACCCCCACGACACCGGCTCCCTCCGGGAAGCCGGATCTCGTCGTGACCGATATCTCCTGGGAGCCGGCGAGCCCGGCCCCGGGGAGCGCGGTGACGCTCCGGGCGACGATCAAGAACCAGGGCGATGCCCCCACGCCTGCGGGCACAAAGCACGGCGTCCTCTTCACGTTCGATGACGGGGCCGCCGGGCCCGGTGTCTGGTCCGACACCCACACAGGGTCGATCGCGCCGGGTGCATGGGTTACGGTGACCGCAAACGGCGGCTCGGCCGGCGCAACCTGGAAGGCGGTTGCCGGCACGCACACCGTGAAGGCCCACGTGGACGACGTCAACCGGATCGCCGAGAGCGACGAGGCGAACAACGTCAGGAGCGAGCAGATCACGGTCTCGGGCGCTGCAGCCACCCCGACGCCGACCCCCACGACACCGGCTCCCTCCGGGAAGCCGGACCTCGTCGTGACCGGCGTCTCCTGGGAGCCGGCGAGCCCGGCCCCCGGGAGCGCGGTGACGTTCTCGGCAACGGTCAAGAACCAGGGCGATGCCCCCACGCCGGCGGGCACAAAGCACGGCGTCCTCTTCACCTTCGATGACGGTGCGGCGGGTCCCGGTGTCTGGTCCGACACCCACACGCAGGCAATCGCGCCGGGTGCCTCCGTCTCCCTGACCGCGAACGGCGGTTCGGCCGGTGCGACCTGGAAGGCGGTCGCGGGCACGCACACCGTGAAGGCCCACGTGGACGATGTCAACCGGATCCTGGAGAGCGATGAGAACAACAACGTTATGAGGAAGGAGATCGTCGTCGGAACCAGCCCGGCTCCCGTCAGGGGAGACCTCAACGGAGATGGCAGCGTTGACTGGGCCGACGTAATGGTCGCCGCCGAAATGGCACATGGGAAGGCTAAACCCACTACGGCCGCTGATTTCGATGAAAACGGCGCCGTTGACTGGAAGGATGTCGCCCTGCTGGCCGACTTCTTCTTCGGCAGGACCGCCTCCCTGTAACGTCTGGAGCGGGGGACCGGGGACGATCCCCGCCTCCCGCCCTGTTTTTGCCGCGATCGTCACCCCGCGTTTTGCCGGTCCCCGGGAGATAGTGCGAACGATCCTGAATTATCAGGTCCTGCCTCGCGCTCGCCCTCACCCCAGATGCGACCTTCCGGAACGGGCCGGGAGGGTGTCAATCGTGCGAGAACCGACCGGTACCCTCTTCCTTTGAGTGCACCGGTTATCGGGAATCGATGCAACGTGGTCTCCTGTCCGGGCGAAGATCCCCGGGCTCGTGGCGGGGAGCACGGCCTCGAAGAACCCCCCTCGCGCGCCCCACAATCCGCAGGCGGCCGGAGCGGTGGATACATCTATATAGGTGCCGTCCGATAGTGGCGGCCGATGGCAGTAACCCTCCCTAAAAACTTCAACGAGGTCCGACAGCACTTCCAGGAGCCGCTCATCAGGAACTCGTTCTTCATCATGGCATCATCGTTCGTCGCGGCGGGATTTGGGTTCTTCTTCTGGATGATCGCGGCCCGGCTCTACTCGCAGGCCCAGGTGGGCGTTGCAACCGCCCTGATGTCGTCCATGGGGCTCCTTATCCTCATATCCCGGCTCGGCCTGGACCAGTCGGTGATCCGGTTCTTTCCCAGTCGCGACAAGAACAGGGTGCTCGGGACCGCCATCATCGTCCCGACCGCGGTGGCGCTCGGCGCGGGGCTGATCTTCATCGCCGCGATCGATGTCATATCTCCCGAGCTCGCGGTCGTCAGGACGGTCGCGCCACTCTATCTCATCTTTCTTGGGGCTTACTCCATCACCTGGGTGCTTGAGGGTGCGCTCAACGCTCTCCGGAAGTCCGAATACTATTTCACCCTGAACCTGCTCTACGGGTCGCGGATCCTCTTCCTCGTCCCCCTGGTCTTCCTCGGAGCGATGGGGATCTTTTCCGCCTTCGGTCTCTCGTTCGTCCTCGGGCTCGCCCTCGCCCTTGTCCTCCTCGCCCGGTGCTCCGTACGGCCGGCACCGGGTATCGACCGGGCCTTCCTGCGGGAGGCATGGCAGTTCTCTGCCGGCGCATACGTCGCCGGGATACTGATGTCCGCCCCGAACATGGTCATCCCGATCATGGTGCTCCACGTGCTCGGGGCCGAGAGCACCGCCAACTACTACATCACCTACGCCATCGTCTCGATCCTCTTCATGATCCCGTATGCGTTCACGACATCGCTCTTCGTCGAGGGGAGTCACGGCGGGGAGATGAAGAAGAGCGTGCTCCGGACGCTCGCGGGCATGTTCGCCCTGCTCATACCTGCGATCATCGGGCTCTCCCTCTTTGGGGAGCAGATCCTCGACCTGATCGGCAAAGACTACGTCGAAGGGGCGGCCCTGCTCCAGGTGCTCGCGCTGTCCGCCCTGTTCGTCTCCGTCTGCCAGACCTTCATATCCATCGCCAAGGTCCGAAGCGATATCCGGAGCCTCATCATCCTCAGCGGGTTCGTCAGTGTCGCCCTGCTCGGGCTCGGCTACACCCTGATGCACCGGTTCGGCCTCATCGGCATGGGGTACGCGTGGTTCGGCACGTATGCGGCAGGCACGCTCCTTGTCGGCCTGATCCTGAAGAGGAAGGGGTGGATGTAACTCCCTTTGGGGTGCAGGCCGGGAGGTCTCTTCCCCGTTGCCGGTCTGGCTCCCGGTCATACGAGCGCCAGACCGGCGCCGTCGGGGTCCGCGAGATCCCTGCTCCGGTCACCCCTCTCACCGGTAGTAGACGACGGAACCGGCGTTATCATAGATCCGGTTCTGGTTCCGGGTGAACCTCCCGGCATCGGCGTAGTCCGCCGCGGTCACAGCGTGCTCCTGCACCTCGATCCGGACGCTGTCCCGCACGAGGTTATACGTGCCGAAGTAGAGGTAGGAGCCCGGCTCCACAAGCGACGCACTTGCCGGGAGGTATCGCTGGTGATCCGGATTAAACCCGAGAAGGAGCCACCAGCGCGTACCATCGACGTAGATGGGACGCTCGTTCCCTTCCGACAGGAGCCATCGCGCTCCCTGCACCTCTTTGCCGTTGAAGACCGGTTTGTCCCCGGAGGTTTCGAGCGCCATCGATGTAGGGTTGTCGTCCGTGACCTGGTAGATGAGGCCGGTGTTGAAGAGGAGGAACACGACGAAGAATGCCGAGAGCGCCTGGAAGGCTGTTCCCATGAGCGGCAGGGCCGTGGCCGCACGGATCCTCCCGGCGACCGCCTCGTAGAGCGCTATGCCGCCGATGATCGCGAACGGGGCAAGGAGGATCAGGGTGATGTGATAGAGCCGGCTGGTGTTGAGCGAGCTTGCAAAGAAGGGGACGGCGATGCCGGCTATGTTGATGAGGAAGAAGACGAGCGAGACGGCGAGATACTCGGGCTCGATCCGCCACCGGTCGCGCCTGGTGAGGGTTGCAAACAGTCCCACGGCGATGAGCCCCTGGGTTGCGATATGGACGATCTTTGCCAGGCTGTGCAGGGGTGTGACGGACTGGCTGGTGAGGATGTGCATCCCCTGGACAGTCGCCGGGTTGAAGGACTCCGCAAAGAGGGTGCTTACTATCTTGTCCCCGATGCCGGCGATGGTGGCAAACGCCGTGCCTTCGGCTACCGTCGAGTACCAGAGGTAGGTGAGGACGGCAAAGACAAGGATGTAGGGGAGGACGAGCGTCCGGAGCCCTGATCGGGAGGCGGTTTCCTGCGGGGCAAGCGGGTCGCGCACCAGGGCGCCTGCCATCCCGCGGAGCCTCTCCAGGATGCCGGACGGCAGGTAGTCGGGGAGGATCAGCAACAGCCACGCCGGTATGAGCGAGAAGAGGTAGATGTACGAGAGGCCGTAGTGCGAGACGATCATGGCAAAGCCGAAGGTGACCATGAGGAACGTGCGCCGACCCCGGTCCATGGACTTGTCGACCATCGCAAGCACGGTCAGCGCGAGGAAGAGTTCCGCGATCTGCTGGCGGGCGAGGGAGATCATCTCGGTGTAGAACGTGAAGAACGAGACGAAGAAGAAGACCGAGAAGAACCCGATCTTTGAGTTCGTCTGCTTCTCGACCACCCGGTAGAGCCCGAGCGGCACGAGCGCGAAGAGGAGAGGGTAGAGGATCTTGAAGACCCAGACGGGGTCGAGATCGCATATGAGCGAGTAGGTGGGGACGAGCATAACGACCGAGAGCATCGCGTTTGTGTTGTAGGGGATGGTCATATCCCAGATCCCCGGCATCAGCACGTTGTTTGCAAGGTGGAGCTCGTGGTGGATGTCGTAGCCCCAGATGTACTCCGATATGAGCGAGGTATGGTAGAGGAGCGAGAGCGCGATGGTGTAGACAGCGAGCGGGTAGCAGGATGCCGGGATGAGCCGGTCGAACCCGACGGCGAGGCCGATGATGGCGATCAGGACGAGGAGCAGGAAGAGGAGCGTGACCATGTGGTATTCGTTGCGGATGTATGTCCCGACGATCGCAAAGAACGGGAGCAGCGCGAGAAACGGTGCCGCGGGCGGGGGGATGGAGACCTCCAGCCCTGCATGGCTCGCGCCGGTGTGTTCCCGGTCGCGGGTGAGCGCGAGGTAGAGCAGGACCTGTACGACGCCGACGATCGTCAGAAAGAGGATCTCAAAGGAGAACGGCCGTGCATAGCCAAGCAGCGGGTAGGCGGTGTTGGCGAAGAGGCCGGTGATCATGAGGACCGCAAGGCTCAGCCCGACCGAGTAGAGCGCCGTCTCGATCGTGCCGAGATCGTGGAGCCTGAGCGCCTTCAGTACGAGGATGCCCGGCAGGAAGGTGAGGTAGACGAAGGCCAGGACCTCCCGTGCGATCGGTATATGGTAACCGATGAGGTCGAGGCAGACTACGCCGACGAAGGCGAGCTGGAGCGCCTGGAATGCCCAGAAAAACGTCTTGTTGTCCCAGTCGTTCATCTGAAGCGGGTTAGGCAGGTGCATTGTACCTCCGGGGATTGATCAGGAACCAGCTTTGCGCGTGCAGGGGGCAACTCCCTCTTTCCGGTCTTTGTCGGGCCTCTGTATCGTGCACTACTACGGGCCCGCCTATTAATACCTTGTGCCGGATGGGCCGCCCCCCGGGGGCTGTCTCTGCCCCTATCGAGATCTGCCGGTACTCTGCCCGGGCTACCGTGCACCACCGGTCGAGCAGGGCCCCTGCCTGCGGTCATCGCTCTTTCCCGGCGGCCGGGGCCGTCCCGGTGAAGGTCCTGTCTGCAGGGGTCTTTCCCCCCTCCGGAGTGGGTGCGAGGTCGTTATAGACCGCGAGGATGGACCGTACGATTGTAGACCATGCCATATCCGTCTTCAGTTTCATGTAGCCCTGCTCTCCCATGCGCCGGCACGCGTCCGGATCCTTAAGCAGGCTCACGATCGCATTGGCGAGCGCCTCCGGGTTGCGGGAAGGCACGATATACCCGGTCTTTCCGTCGTCCACGACCTCGGGCAGACTTCCTGCGTCGGTGACCACCACCGGTTTCCGGAACCCGTATGCGGTCGGTATGACGCCGCTCTGGGACGCTTCGACATACGGGAGCACCACAACGCTCGCCTGCTGGAAGAGCCGGGCACCCTCTTCATAGGGTATCCTGTAGTTGTAGACCTCGAATGCGTCCCGGTTCGCCATCATAGCCTCGTACCTCCCGAAGTCTTCGCCTGTGCCGGCGATGACGATCCGGGCGCCCGGAACCTCCCGGGTGATGAGCGGTTCCGCCCGGATCAGGCAGTCGAGCCCCTTGTAGCGGTGGATACGGCCGAAGAAGAGGACCCGGGGGATACCGGGCTCCCGCCCCTCCTCTCTGAACTTCACAAACGGCGCCACCTCGTGCTCGCCGATCGGGATGACGTGCACTCTCTCCCCGGGAACACGGTAATTCTCTACCAGGGTCTTCTTGAGAGCTCTCCCGTGCACGAAGATCCGGTCGGTCAGGGCCCGTGACATGAACAGGGTGAGCCGGTAGAGCAGGGGACCGATATCCAGGAGGCGGTCTTCGCCGGGGTGCGGCTCGATGTCGTGGAACGTCGCCACCAGCGGGTACCTCCGGAGCATCGGGATGAGCGGGCAGAGCATGGGGTTGTTCACCTGGAAATGAACGATATCGGGCTCGAAGTCATGGATTGCATCGACGATATCCCGGATCAGCGGGTAACAGGACGGGCCGATCCTCCCCGCGTACCGGGAGTAGCCGAAGATGTGAACCTTCACCCCCGGGTCGATGCTCTCCAGGTACTCGTCCGTCCTGTAGTCCGGGAGGAGCAGCAGTACCTCGGTGTGCCGGGCGAGCTCGTTTGCCATCTGGATGGTGTAGTCGTAGAACCAGAAGGTCAGGCATGCCACTCGCATAGGGGCACTCTCTGCGGGGATGTTCTATATAGGTATTGCGTCCCGGGGGGCCGTTGGCCCGGACGATGTGCGACCGGTGGCGGTGAGCCCAACAGCGCCCATAGAGGGGATCCCTCGCCCCCCGGCGGTCTCCCGCACGCCCCCGGAGAGTATGGTCCCTGTATCCCGGTATACCGGGTAGCCCGGGGGTACCGGGGGATTTGCCGGGCCGTTGCCGGATGATAACGGTCGGAGCCCCCGGACCATGCCGGCGCACGAACCCGAATTTCCATCCGCTTCGCGTGAATGCTTCCCGGGGATGGCCGATCCCGGCAATCGGTGTCGAAAGGCGCGAATATTAATACGTTTTGATTTTAATTTTGATGGGCATATAATATTCTTTTGCATTACCCGGTCTCCTTTCTCGAATAACTCTCTCCATATAAACCGGTTATAATAGGGTTATATGGCCAAATCTCTCTTTTCAAGAATTTTATTTTCTCAAAAAAATATTTATAGTGTAATCAAAAGACGGTAGTTCTACCTCACAGAGAGGCTGAATGGCATGACAGATAGGCGAAAGATACCAAGACTCGTTGCACTGCTCCTGGTGTGCTGCCTTATCCCGGCATTCTCTCCGGTAAGTGCTGCCGGGTCTGCAACGGAGGCCACGCTCACCGTGGCTGCAAGCGATAGCACCGAACTGTCGAAGACCCAGGCAGACTATGTCTGTGACGGAGTCGACGACCATGCTGAGATCCAGGCAGCGCTTGCCGCACTGCCGGAAGGCGGTAAGGTCGTCCTCTCGAACGGTACGTTCAACTGTGCGGGTGTCATCGCTCCGGCAGGCGGCACGACGCTCTCCGGCCAGGGCTCCGATGCGACGAACCTTGTCTTCACCGGCGACGGTCGCATCAGCGTCGACCGTGAGTACGTGACCCTGGACGGGTTCCACGTCAAGGGCAGCGGCTACAGCAGCAACGTCAAGTGGCTCGGCGTGCTGACCGTCCGGGCCAGCCACGCGAAGGTCCACAACATCACGGGAACGGCGGACGCGAGCATCCAGGCGGTCTACCTCCTGATCCACGACCCGACCGTGTATGCCCCGACCCTCCAGGACGTCGAGTTCGTCAACTGCAAGGCCGTGGACACCGGGACCTACGGGTTCCTCCACAACGCCTGGGGCACGACGAACAAGGTGATCCGGGACGTCCGCTACGAGAACTGTGCCGCGATCAACTGCGGCAAGTACGGGGCGTTCAACCCCTGGATCACCGGGTTTGACTTTGCGGAGTTAAACGATATGGACGGGCTCCGGGTGACGAACTGCCTGGCGGAGGGCACGCTGGAGTCCGGGTTCCACTTCGAGTTCGACCCGAAGGTGACAAACGCCGTCCTTGAGAACTGCGTGAGCAAAACAACGGGCAGAAACCCTTCCCGACCCGGGCCTACAACCCCAACGACATGTCGACCCACTACTTCGGGTGCGGCTACTATGCCCCGAACTGTGACGCGACGTTCATCAACTGCACGGCGGAAGGCAACTCCATGAACGGGTTCTACACAACGAACGGCGGGAAACTCTACAACTGCGTTGAGAGGGAGACCGGCATCGGGCGGACCGACTTCTCCTATCGGGTGCCGGCTGGCTACTACAGCGTCCCGACCCGCTCGACGAACCCCTCCCTGGTGATGGAGAACTGCACGAGCATCAACTCGAACGGCTACGGCCTCCAGGTCGACTTCGCCAAAAACGTCCAGATCAAGAACTTCCACCTGGAAAATCCGGCCGGGATCAACGGCAAGGGCGCAAGCCTCGGCGGCACGAACGGTCAGTTCAGCGACTCATCGGTCGATATCATCGCCTCCGGCGACCGGGTCGACACGCTTGTCTGGGCAAAGAACAACCAGAATGTCAGGTACTCGGGCGAGATCACCTCCGACTCCCCCAGGGCATTCCTGGTTGAGGGCGGCGGGAACGTCCAGACTTCGGGCATGAAGGTTACGCCTGCCGGCGAGTAAAACTGATATCCGGACCTGGATCGAGTCCGACCCCAATTCTTTTTTGGTTTTTGCAGAGGGCGTTTTGCGTCTGCGGGAGAGCAGGTTTCAGTACTTTACTCAGTTGCCATCCGATATCGAGCACTGCAGCCTCGCGTGATGACTTAGAACGGAGTTAGTAGCATCTGGACACCGGGCTTCGCAGCTTCGTGCCCAACGCGAGAGGCTGTATTGTTATCCTCATCCACTACTGCATCGACTCTCAATTACCGGCACTCTCACCAGAGGAGATCATCGATCGTGTTTCGCACCGTCCGGGCGTTTGCATCCCCGGGCACGGATTTTCCCGGGTATTCCCATGCACCGTCCCTGCCCCGGGAGGGGGGCGGGGGCTTTGAGGAGGAACGCATGGTGCCCCGCCTGCGGGGAGGAGAAACCCTCCCGGTCCCCTACCCCATGGCGATAGCCACCACGGTCCACTCCATGGGGGAGATCCCGGAGGAGGACCGGATACGGCTCATCCCCGGGTATCCCCACGCACTGCCCCCGATCCTCGCGGTGGGGCGGGGAGGAGCACGAAGCGCGGGCGGGGTGGGGGGACAGAGGAGCGCTCTGTGGGGATGGGGCGAAGGCCAGATATGGCCCGTTCGTTTGGAATCACTGCACTAACTCTCGCGTTGCCGCGAAGTTCACGAAGTTCGGTAGATGGGTTTGCAACTCCCCTTCGCGGATCTTCGCGAGAGGCTCGATCGCTATGCACACCCGTTAACTCTCGCGTTGCCGCGGAAATTTGCGAAGGAAAGTCGATAGTTTGATCTCCTGAGGGTGGTCTCAAACAGGTGAGCGATACCTGGGTTTTCGGGCCTCTTAGAGGCTGCAGCATAATCAGATCCCCGCCGGTGAGCGCTTATCTGCCCCGCGGCCTGCGGCAGCCCGGTCGCCGTTTGCTACGGTCGTATACAGGGCCTCGATATCATGGACGATCGCCCGCCAGTTGTACCGTGTCCGGACGAGCTCCTTCGCCTGCTCGCCGAACCTGGTCCGCAGAGCGTCATCGGCAAGCAGGCGTCCGATGGCACCGGCAAGCGCCTCCGGCGTGTACCCGGTGTTGAACCCGACGGTATTGTCGACCCATCCAAGGAAGTCCCCGTATCCCGTCGTCACGATGGGCGTTCCGCAGAGGCATGCCTCGAGGAACGTGACGGGAAAGCCGGTGAAACTCGGCGTCACAAAGACGTCGGCGTCGGTGAACGCAGCCATCTTGTCCTCCCTGCTCACAAACCCGGTAAAGATCACCCGGTCGTCGAGGTTAAGCGACCGGACCCGCTGCCTGAACTCCTCGTTGTGACCCATGTCGCCGCCCACCAGCATGAGGACGGCATCATCGAACTCCCGCCTGACCTCTCCAAACGAGCGGATCAACAGGTCGATCCCCTTTGTTGGGTCGAGTCGCCCAAGGTAGAGCACGACCTTTGTGGCGTCATCGATGCCCCACGCTGCACGGAACCTGCCGCGGGTAGGAAGGTCAGGGTACTCGGCGAAGTCAATGCCGTTCGGTATGATGGCGATCCTCTCTTCATCGACGCCTAGCTTGCGGTAGCGCTCCGCCTCCGTCTCGTTGAGCGCGATCACCCCCGCGGCGCCGAGGATCACCTTCTTCGCCCAGAGGATGTCGAACAACCGCTTCATCCGCGCAGAGCCGGTGTCATCAGGGAGTGCCCCGTGCGCCTGGAGCACATAAGGCACGTTGTACTTCTGCGCGTAATGCGAGGCGATGACGGTGAGGAGGGTGCGGTGGTCGTGGATGTGGACAACATCAAACTGCGCAACCTCTCTCTTCGCGACCGCCGGCATGCGGTAGGGCATCACCGGCGGGGTCACGCCGGGGACGTACTTGCGTAAGTTCTCGAAGTAGTAGACGTTCATACCATCGACGCAGGTTGCCCGGTTTGTCGGCAGGTCGCTTGGGTAAATGCTCCGGTTCGTTGTATAGACCGTGACAGAGTGCCCGTTCTCGTGAAGATTCCGGGAGATGTCGTATGCAACCCGCGCCACTCCCCCCGACTCCCAGAGCGGTTTGAAGAACGGCGTGACCTGTAATATTTTCATGCATGTCCCCCTGCATATCTTTGTTTCAATCGTCTCCTGATCGCGCCCGCATAACAGTTCAGGCAGAACGGGGTCACCAGCCAGACCCCGCATTCGATCAGGGGGGCGAGCCCATGCCGCCGGATGCGGTAGCGGTAACTCTCCAGATTGTACACGAGATACTCCTCGCCGACCTCCTCAAACCACCACTTCCGGGTGACCTCACCGTTCTGGACACGCTCTGAACACTCCGTGATCCAGCGTTGCACCATCTCCCCCGTCCGCCCCTCCGCCACCTCTGGCTGGAAATCGTCGTTAATGAAACAGGGGATGACCATATAGTCCCGGATACCGTCACGGTCAAGGTCCACCGAGAGGATCATGGTGCTCTTGATCTTCTCCCTGAAAAGTTCGGTATCGAACTGGAAGTTCCCAAGGGAGTAGGCGATCAGGCCGTCCTTATACCGTTCCAGCCCCTGGATGGTATGCGAGTGGTGCCCGAGGATCAGGGTTGCCCCGTTATCGATGAGGTCGTGTGCGAGCCTGACCTGGGCCGGAGAGGGGTAGTAGACGTTCTCGACCCCCCAGTGCAGGGAGACAACGACATGGTCGCAGTGATCCTTCAGCCACCTGATATCGTCGATGACGGCCTTCCTCTTCAGCCTGGATACGGTGACACCCGGCGGCGACCGGAACATCCCGCTCGTGTAGCCGAGGAACCCGAACGTGACCCCGTTTCGCTCGACGATCAGGCCCCGCGGCGGCTCGTCGCCCCGTGCGCCGCCGATGTAGGCGATACCGTGGCTTTCAAGCACACTGAGGGTCTTCTCAAACCCTTCCTGCCCCATGTCGAGCGTATGGTTGTTCGCCACGCTCATGATATCGAATCCGGCCTCCTTGAGATATTTGCCCGCCTCCGGCGAGGTCGTATTGACCCAGCGCTTCCTGCTCGGGTCGCCGCTCTTGGAGAGGACTGTCTCCAGGTTCCCGAAGAGCAGGTCCTTCTTTTGGAGCTCGTGATGTATCAGGTCAAACGGCCTTTTTCCGTTCCTGGTCCAGAGCAGCACGTCTCCGACAGCCCGCAGCCGCACCGGCATCATACCACTCCCCCGGCAAAGGAAGGCCCGGGCCTGTAACCCGTCTTCATCGCCACCTCCTGCGGGTTCCGGCTCTCACCGGCCAGGACCTTCGTGTAGAGATCCCCTGGAATACTGTCTTCCTCCCTCGAAGCGTTGAGTTCCAGACAGGCAGTGCAGCGATATATACCTTTGCCCTGATTGCGGCTCCGGGCGGGCCGCTCCCGGCGCTTCCGGCGGTCCTGTGGGTCACCGGGCTCCATGTGGTGCACAGAACGGTTCCGGCATTGCACCGTCGGGGTGCCGAACCATTAACAGATCTTACGCCGATTATATGATCGACAGATCCCCCGGCAGATGATGAGAGTTACCCCCACTGATGATGTGATGAAGCAGGGGTCTGATGCCGTTCTGTATCCATCCTGAGAGCCGGTTTCTCGCACCGGGAAGGCGCGGCGCCCGGGTCCGGCCCCTCTCCGCCTCGAATTCCCCCCTTCCGGGGTAGCGGGGGATCGTAAGGACCGGTCGGGTGATTGCAGCCGCTGTTTCCTGCAGGATCCGCCAGAGTAAGACGGTATACCGGCGGTCTTCGATCCGTAGAGATGAACGGGACGGGGCATTCCCGCCCGAAAACATGGGAGAACCGGCTATGGCCGCACCCCCGATCCGTGCCGCCATACCTCGCCTGTCCGGTTCTGCACCCGGTCAATGAAAGGTGTTTTTCATTCCTCGAACCGGGTTTGGAGGGCGGAGCAGGTATTCCTGGTGTACGGTTGCTGCCGGTAAAGTACTTATACCAGGAACAGTATGACACAGTGCCCAGGCGATGCGATGGAACAAGCATCTCCCCCATGTACAGCATGGGTCTACAGTCCGGATGCTCCCGGCCACAGGAGGGAGTGGTTCGGCATCACACCGCGAGCGCTCAACCGGGGGGACAGGTAAGGTGCATCGATCTGGTTCAACGTTTTCTGTCATGGCCGGGATTCCTGCTTATCGGAGAGAGATCGTTATCAGGGAGGCGGTTCCCGGTCTCAGCAGGGCTTCCTGCTTCACGTTTCTTCCGGTGCCGGCCTCCGCCGGCTGCGCCTCCCGTCTGGCTTGCACCCCTGGCACGGGTGCAGGGTCACACGCCGGTCGTTGTGTAACCCCCGCGTACGGGCGGGCACCGGCTGAGAACCCCGACAGCACCTCTGTTTTGGCGGGTGGGAGCCGGAGTCGGCCGGGGTACTCCCCGCCTCTCTCCGACACCCTGAGAGGGGGTAGCTCCGACACCACGGGAGGCGATCTTACCTCGTCCATCGCATTCCAGGGCGGGTCGAGCGCCGGAATGGCAGACCCGGGAACCACAAAGGCCGGCATGGGCTCGTTTGCCGTCGTTGTCCCCGCCTACAACGAGGGCCTTGTCATCGGCTCGGTCGTCCTCCAGGCAAAGCGGCACGCCGACCGGGTCATCGTCGTCGATGACGGCTCGGCGGACCGAACCGCCGCGATCGCCCGGCTTGCCGGGGCAGATGTCATCAGGATGCCGGAGAACGGGGGGAAGGCGAAGGCGATGATGGCCGGGTTTGCCCGGGCACGGGACCTTGGCTACGAGGCCGTCGTGATGCTCGACGGCGACGGCCAGCACGACCCCGACGAGATCCCGGCCGTGGCAGCCCCGGTGCTTGCGGAGGAGGCGGACCTGGTCATCGGTTCCCGGTTCCTGGAAGGCGGGGCGGAGATTCCTGCTTATCGCCGGGCCGGCCAGATGGTGCTGAACAGGTTCACGAACCTCTCGGCGGACGGCGGCGACTTCGTGGCGACAGATTCTCAGTCGGGTTTCCGGGCGCTCTCCCGCCGGGCTCTTGAGAACCTCACCTTCGCATCAGAGGGTTACAGCATCGAGTCAGACATGATCGCCCACTTTGCCCCCCTCAACTTCAGGGTGACCGAGGTCCCGATCTCCGTCACCTACGGCGTCCCCCACAAGCACAAGAAGAACCCGATCTCCCACGGCTTCGGGGTGCTCACCCGGATCGTGGAACTTATCGGCCACCGGCGGCCATTGCTCTTCTTCGGCGTCCCGGGAGGCGTCATCGCCCTGTTTGGGATTGGCCTTGAACTCTATACGTTCTCCGAGCTCTTCCGGGCAGGCCAGTTCCACTACGTTGTGTTTATCCTCGGGATAACTGCGCTCATACTCGGGCTTTTGTTGATCTCGTCGGGACTGATCCTGAACTTCCTGGTATTGATAATGGGACGTCGTGCCAGTGAAACATGAATGTGAGGGGAGTGGCGCTCTCCAGCAACACCACCTGGTACCTGCAGCTCGTGATGGATCTCGCGCTTCAGGCCGCCCGGGCAGCATCCGTTCTCCCCCGATTTTAACCTGCGAGGGTGAAGCGGGACGGTTCGCACGACATTAGCAGCTCCGGCAAACCCGGGAGGCTCGTCCCTTCAGTCCGGCAGCTCTGCCCCCTTTGCAAGGGTATACTGAATCCTCATGCTGGGTGAGCGGACTGTTTCGTCCAGGACCACCTGGTTCAGGCTGACCTCACACCTGAGACCCTCAGAGATCATGCACGCGATCAAGCTGCAGATCGAGCAGGGGCAGAGCGTGCAGGACGCGGGAGACGCCTCCCTGCGGGAGGTGCAGCCGGAGAGGAGCAGATAGTTGTGCAGGTCGAACGTTACCGTGTCGCCTTCCTTCCTTACCTCCAGCCGGTCAGCGACCGAGAGAAGGTCCTCGCACACCTCCCGGATCGTCCCCATCAGCAGGCTGTACTCATGGGGGAGTATGAGGTCGTTGTCGCGTTTCAGATCGTCAAGGATGGGGCCCGCGAGGGGCGGCCCCAGGGTCCCCACACTCCCGCTATGATGCGTGAATCCTCCTCCGTCTCCCTGGGAGGGCCTGCAGTCGAGCCGGATCGGAATGAACTGTACCACTCTTCCGTCATCGCTCTCCGGCGGAAGAAAGATCGCGGCCCCGTTGCCGCCCAGATCAAGGATGATGTTGCCCAGGGCAGGGATGCCCTGCATGGAGAGCCGGCTTGCCAGCCGCGCATCTACAGAATCACCTCCACCGAGCGCAAAGAGGAAAATTCCCCCGATGAAACAGGTCGCGCTCAGCATAAGGAAGGGGCTTTGCAGGTACCCTTGTGGATCCATGAGCAGGGCTGCAAGAATGAGCAGGGGTGCAAAGCCGATGAGGAGGTATGCACCGGTCCTGTAGCGGTTATATTCGTTTATCTTCATGACTATCACCCGGATGGAGCCTGCGGCTGCGGTACGGTATCCCTTACCTGCCGTTCAGCTCCAGTACTCGATCAGCTCCAGTATCCTCAGGCAAATGACCAGGCCAAAGAGAGCTGCACCGGCTACTGCCATGCGATCTATGTTGCGGATGTAGTCCGGTTTTGAGAAGACCGGGCGAATCGTGTAAGTAATGGTGAAGAACCCCACAAGCGCGACGGCTATAAAAAGTCTCAAATCCGGGCCGTAGAGTACGCCCATAAGGTTACTTGCGGCGAGCATCCAGACCATGAGAACGACTGATGCTATATCCTTTTTATGCATCGCTGGACCTATCCAGACTCGTCCATATTATATATAATACCTGCGACGGCCTGAGCGGACCCCGGGGGGAGGCCTGCCGGTCCGGGGTGGTCCGTGCTCAGCCGGTCATCTCCCCGTGCAGGAGGTTTCCCGTGGTCAGTCTCGACCTGCAGAGGCGTCGGGCGGTTGGATGCCGCTCACCCCCGTATCCCGGCGGTCGAACAAAACATATATCATTGTTCCCGGATGTAGGTGGGAGGGTTTCATGCCGGGTTTCTTCAGCAATGTCTTCAAACTGACGACGGGCACCATGATCGCGCAGGTCGTTGGCATCCTCCTCATCCCGGTAGTGACGCGGGTCTATTCACCGGAATTTCTCGGGGTCTCCCAGCTCTTCCTCTCCATCGCAACGGTGATCGTGGTTATCTCATCGTTCTCCTACCATTTCGCCGTCATGCTGCCGGAGAAGGATGAGGACTCCATGACTGTCTTCGTGCTCTGTATCCTCTGTATTCTGTGCACCTCAACCGTAGCCGGCGCTGTTGTTGTCGGGTTTGCCGACAAGATCGGGGAGATCTTTGCAACAGCGGCTATCGCCGATTATCTCATATGGGTCCCGGTCTATGTCAGCCTCAGCGGTCTCTCACTGATCCTGACCGAGTGGCTCTCCCGGAAGGTGAAGTACGGCATCCTCTCCCGGGAGATTGTTACGAGTTCTATCTCGACACGGGTGTTTCAGATCGGAGGGACTGATCGCCGCCTCCCCCCTGGGCCTCATCCTTGGTTCGGTGGCGGGTCTGACCCTTTTGCTGTCCGGTACAATGAATTTCCCCTTTACGAGAACACTGCAAGCCTCGCAAACGGCATGTCCTGGGAGTTGCCTGCCTTCATGCTCAGTTTTTTCTTCAGCCCCATCATTCTCGGGTACTATGCCCTCGCTATGATGGTGGTAAGAATGCCCATGACGATGGTGGGGACGGCTGCCTCACAGGTCTTCTACCAGAGAGCGAGCGAGGAGAAGAGCCTGACCGGGGGTGTGCAGACCGTCGTCCAGGCGATCCATACGCGGCTCATCGCCGCCGGGATCTTTCCCTTTATCCTCTTCATCATCCTCGCCGAGGAGCTCTTCACCTTTATCTTCGGCACAGACTGGCTCACTGCCGACACCTATGCGAGGATCCTTGCCTCCTGGCTCTTCGCCGTCTTTGTCGTCTCACCAATTACAACCTTGTTCGGTGTTCTAGAGAGACAGAGGGTCTTTTTGCTCGTCGAGGCCATGATCCTGTGCGCATGGGTAGTCGCCTTTTATGTCGGCGGCACTTCCGGCAACCCCCTCCTAACCCTCACCCTCTTCTCCATCGGCGGCATGCTCATGTGGGGAGCGAAGAGGGCTTACCTCATACGGGAGTCGGGGGCGGGATACCGGGGAGCGTTCTCAGCCTGACCCGGCACTTGCTGCTGAGCATCATCATCTCTCTCCCCCTCGCGCTTGCGATGTTCATGGAGTTCCCGTTCTTCCTCCTTAGAATAGCCGGCATAACTGCGGTTGCCTACTACTTCCTGATCTTCTTCACCGATGCCCTGGTTCGCAAGAGATCATCGGGATGGTCCTTCCAGAGCATATCGATAGGATGAAGCGATTGGGCCTGTTGTGATGAGGGGCTCGGCGGAAGTTACTTTAGGGTCAGTAGAGGGAGTCCGCATGCCGTTCTTCCGCCACCATGCCTCAACCTCTCTGCAACTTGTCATCCAGGCGCCCTTCTCACGACCATACTCAAGGATCTTCCGGTAGAATTGAAGCGACGCACCAGTCATGTATGTGTTATGCCAGAGGACGGTGATCACACCGTTATATCGTTCGACGGTATCGAGAAGACGTTCCGTCTGGGCCCAGGCCTGCTCCATATTCAACCGCATATTTAAGAGCAGCGTCTGGTCCATTATTGCAAGCGGAATTTCCAGGATCTCCATTTCCTGGTTGGTATTCATGTTGAACGGCTGGAACGGGTGGCACATCCCGTTCCGAAATCCAGTGCAGTCCGGATAACCGAGGGTGGTGTCGTAGCGAAACCCCGCTCGCTCCAGCAGTTCCCAGGTATCCGGCACCCGGAACTTGAGGAAATGATTCCTGTACCCGCCTACCTTCTGGTTCAGTACTTTCTCAAGGTGCCGCTTCTCCCTCTTTAACTTCTCAAGGTCCAAGTAGGCCTCACACCCCCCATGCAGGCCGATCTCCCACCCCCTGTCCTGGAGCATACACATCTCCTGCTCCAGATCCCCGAGTACGTATGCGTATCCTCTATCTTCCTCCTCCTCAAGGGCCAGGAAATAGAAGCTGGAGGATGCGCCATAGGACGCCTCGAGTTCGGTGATCTCCCTGAAGTTCCAGAAGGGGAATTTTTTCGAGCGCAGTTGCGGAATGATGCGGCTGGCACGCGCGAGATCCCGATCTTTCAGCGCTTTTATGATCTCAAATCCCTTGGTATGGAGGGGTCGGTATACTGTATCGATGTCATGCGTGAGGCAGATAGCAAAAGGCTGCGACTCCGGGTATTCAAAGCACAACCCACCTTCTATCAGGGCCTGCGATGCCCAGGGCACTGCTATGTCCCGATGGCGACTCCTGTAGTAGGGGAATCGATCGTATCGATCCCGATTGCGGATCTCGTACTCTTCCTCTCTGGTGAATAGATCCCAGATCTCTCTGTCTCGCTTGAGCAATTCTATCATATGCGGCCGTCTTCTGCTGATACCTGATTTTGATTATATATACTTTTCCTGTGAGCCGTTGTATTCAGCCCTGCTCCCGAGCGGTGGAACAGTCGCAGGTTTAACCTCCTGCCGGTAACAGGAGACGAACGCCTTAATTGCACGGCGGCACTATCCGGAGAATCGCCAGGGTACCTGCTCTCCTTTAGTCTCTTGAGGGTACGGTACCCGAGCCGGGTAAAGTCTACACCATAGTAGGGGAACAAGCCCGGGATTGAAACCGGAGTTGAATGTGCTCAGGCGAGGGTGGTTTCCTGCCATCAGGTTTATTGCTCTGAAATCACGCTCTTTGAGCGAGGTAAAGAATCATAGCAGAGGAGCGAGGCCGCCCCGGTGGAGAGGTGTTCCGGGGCGGCTGCGGCGGACCAGCTGTGAGCCATCTTTGCGTCCCACACGGTGACTTCGGCCGCAGCGATCTCTCCTGAGGGGGTGCTGGCGATCCGCATCTCCCCGATTCCCTTCTCCTCTATCATAGCCAGCATGCCTGTAAAGTGCCTCTCAGAGGTTGTTTACCCTGCTTTGCGAATGTGCGCGCCATGAGCTCCCAGAAGATGCCGAAGTCAAATTTCCTGGTCGATTGGATGTCCTGCTTCTGGGCCTTGCGTATATTCTGTCGCACATCCTTTGAGACTGTCTTGAGGATGTTGCCCTCCAGCGGGAGTAGATAGGTGTAGTAGATCGTCGTGTTCCATCCCCCTCTGGACAGACGCCCGAATATTGGTAAGACCCAGGGAGTTTACCAGGTTCACACAATCGAATTCCTGCCAGGCGATATACTCCAGGAGCGCGGTGATGATCCGGTTCGCGTGCGCCTCCCTCCTCCGCTGTTTCGCACCCTCGATCTCGGTTACTATCATCCCGCCATAGGGAGTCAGGGCCGCGGTTGAGGTAGCCGGCCCGAGAAGGTTGTAAGGGCGTGACAGGTAGAGGGGACAGCCCCCGATCAATTCTTCGCCTTCATAGCATCCCAGCGGGACCAGATCCTGACTCTGCAGGGAAGCATTCTTAACCAGCCAGTTACTTGAGTGAAAGACCGCTCCCTGCGCTGAACCGGCGACCAGCGTATCCCACGCGCAAAGATCGTCGCCCCCGAGTTCTCTTACCTCCAGTTGCAACATCAGACAGATCTCCCGGCCTGTATTGGAATGTTGCACAGTGTTATATATTTCGTTCTTCGGTGGATATTTTCAAATTTATGGCCACCAGCACCGATCCTGAAGCTGAGATCAGTCCAGATCAGTCCGGCAGAAAGTTCGTGTCCGAGAGTGGCCCTGGAAAAGACGCTAGTACTCTAAGAAACAACTGGTTATGGGAAAAACTCTCACTCTGTGAGTTTTCGCTATGGCTGCAGGCCATCGCTCAACGTAATTCGGTCAGATTCTCTGAAATTGGTTTTCAGTTACATCCTGGAGCACTGCTGCGATGGCCGGCCTGTATCTCCATAAAGACCTATTCTAACAGATGCTCTACACACCCATGGGGTGGTTTTCATACCGCCAATCAGAACGAAAAGTATATTGCCTCCCCTCGATTGGATAGGGGGACAAGGAGATCCCGTGGTGAGCTTCCTCAGCAACATCTTTAAAATGACGACCGGCACCATGATCGCGCAGATCGTTGGCATCCTCCTCAGCCCGATAGTGACGCGAATCTACTCCCCGGAATTTTATGGGATCTTCCTGCTCTTCTTCACCATATCAAGCATACTTGTTTTCCCCTCCTGTTTATCCTACCAATTCGCTATCATGCTCCCAAAAGAGGACGAGGACTCGGCCAACATCGTCGCCCTCTGTCTCATCCTCGTCTGCGCAACCTCAGTGGTAAGCGGGGGGGTCTTCATCCTCCTCTCTGAATGGGTCGGGGAGGTGCTCAACACCCCAGAGATATCTCAATATCTCCTATTCCTGCCTGTGGTCGTCTTCTTAAACGGCCTTATAGTGGTGATAAACTACTGGTTGTCCCGGAGGGTGCGATTTGGCGCGCTCGCCACCGCACAGGTGGTAAACTCAGTCTCAAGCAAGGCCGCCCAGATCGGAGTCGGGATCGGGTCAGCATCACCACTGGGGCTAATTCTTGGGCTGATCGTCGGATGTGGGGCAGCCCTTCTGGTCATGCTCAAGGGGATCCAGGAGGATTTCTCTCTCTTCAGGAAGGCTGTCAATCTTGGCAGGATAAAGCGATTGGCCAAAAGGTACCGGAGGTTCCCTCTTTTTACCTCTTGGTCAACCATGGCGAACTCAGTCTCGCTCCAGATTGCCCCCCTGATGCTCACCACATTCTTCAGCCCCACCGTCGTCGGGTTCTACGGTATGGCTCATATGGTCGTCAGCATGCCCATGAGCCTCATCTGTTCCGCGACCGGGCAGGTCTTCTTCCAGAAGGCAAGCGAGGAGAGGAACCAGACCGGGAGTGTGAAGACTGTTGTGCATGAAGTCCACCAGCGGCTCGTCTCCATCGGGATATTCCCGATCCTGATCCTGATGATCATCGGGGAAGAACTCTTCACCCTTATCCTCGGGGCACAGTGGGCTACGGCGGGGGTTTACGCCCAGCTCCTTGCGCCCTGGCTCCTTCTCGACTTTATCGCCGATCCTCTCTCAACGATCCTCGTCGTGTTTGAAAAACAGACCGTTGCACTTGCCTTTCACCTGACACTTCTCTTCTCGCGTATTGCTGCTCTCTACGTGGGAGGGATCTATGGCAATCCGGTCATCACCATCGTCTTATTATCGCTCACCGGGGTCGTCTTCTGGGGCTGGATGGACCTTTATATCCTCAAGGTCTCCGGCATAGCGTACAGAACCGGACTGGAGGATTTCCTCAGATTCCTTCTGGTCGCCCTCGCGGTGGCGACTCCATTGATCGTTGTCGAGTATTTATCACTGCCTCTATACATACTCCTCATCGTCGCCGGGATCGTGACTTGCATCTACTATGCGGTCGTTATCTCCGGGGATCCTATCTTAAAGAAGGAATTTACGGGGGTCCTACAGGGTATGGGGGTCCTACGGGAAGTCCGGCCATGAAGGTTGAAATGGATTTCCATAATCACTGCTACCAATGGACCGAAGTTCACGCTGATGGCGTTACATGCTGGCTGAAGGGAACGTTCTTCTATGAGAATGAACCCCTCCAGGGTGTTGATGTCGTTCGCCTCCTCTCTTCAGCCCTTGAGGATTCCCAGATCGACCATGAAGCCCTGAGGCCCCTTCTCCCAGCCCTGAACGGGAACTTCGCCCTTGCCCTGGAGACTCCCTGGTACATTTTCTGCACGGTTGATCGTGTCAGGAGTATTCCTCTCTTCTACGTTGTGGACGAGGATGAGGCTCTCTTTTCAGATGATGCGAACTACCTCCGGGACCGCCTGAACCCCCTTCAACGAAGTGAACGGTGCTGAGTTTCTGGTCACTGGGTATGTCACCGGCCCCGACATCCTCTTTGACAGGATATCCCAAGTCCAGGCGGGGGAGTATCTCGTCTACGATAAAAGGGATGGATCTCTCGCCAAACATTTTTATCACCGTTTCTGGCACGGGAGTTACTTCTTGGACTCTGAAGAAGACCTGTTGGACCGGCTTGACGAAATCTTTGTGTGCATCTCCCAGCGGCTTATCGAATCCACGGAGGGTCGCCAGATCATGGTCCCTCTGAGCGGGGGACTGGACTCCCAGACTGTTGTTGCGATGCTGAAATGGCTCGGCGTGGAGGACGTGATCTGCTTTAACTACGGGAAGAAGGGTAACAGAGAGGCAGATATCAGCAGGCAGGTGGCGGAGGCGTTGGGGTACCAGTGGTACTTTGTGGAGTACACTAAGGACAAGTTGTATGACAACTATTACTCAGATGAGATGCAGCGCTACCGCGAGTACGGAGGAAATCTGGTATCGCTTCCTCATACCCAAGACTTTTTTGCCATCAAGGAACTGGAAGGAGAGGGGAAAATTCCCGAAAATGTGGTCTTTGTGCCGGGACATAGTGGTGATATGATTTCCGGTGGTTATATTTTCACGGGATTATGACCAAACCCAAGCCTATACCTTCGAAAAATTCTTGGTAGATAATCTAAAGATACAATATAATCGCTGGAAGTGGAATGAGGCTGAAACTGGGCCTCTTTTCAGAGACAGGATTCGGAAAAGTGTAGGGGATATCTCGGTCCATGGTAATGACTCCTATGCGAATGCGATAGAATTGTTTGACCTCAATGGGCGGCAGACAAAGTTCATTGTTAATTCTGTTCGAGTCTATGAGTTCTTTGGATTCCAGTGGCGGATCCCGCTGTGGGATACAGAATTGATTGATTTCTTTTTGCAGGTTCCGATATCGTGTAGAATAAACCAATTGTTGTATAAAATTATGCAAAGAAACTTTTTACCCCGCAATTGCAACCATTGTCTGAGATTGAATGTACCACAGGCACATCGAGCAATTCAGAGGGTATGAGATCATCCCCGGGTTTAGCACGTACATCCAGGATTCCCGGTAATACATAACGAGCCTGATCAATCTGCATCATTATCATCCTACAAATCCTAATCGCTCCTCAAAATCAAAGCGATAGATTTGCACCTCGTTATGTGTTACACATAACGGACATAATTATACATGTCAATAAAACTCATTCTGTTTTGAATTTCGAGTGAAATGCAACCGCTTTGAACCTGGCACGTTATGAGTTCCGGGAATATAGGAGGAACACCACGTTCCTCGCATGGTGGATATACTGCAATGAGGCGAGATCCCGGATCGCCGCTGGATCCAGCGAAGGCTGGAAGCTCATATCAAAGTCTTCCAGCCGCTTCAGGTCCTTGCCGTGACGACCTCCCGCCGGCTAGGTAGGAGGTGGCCAAATGCGGGCTCACCCCGGTCGCGAAGATGGGTTCCGCCCTCCAGGTGCTGCTCATCGCACCCATCTTCTCCTCGGTGATCACCTATCTGGTGGACGAGCCTCGAAATCCCGCGGACCTCCGGCGGTTTGCCCATGTCGACCAGGTCCCCTCAGCCGACGTGGTGTACCGGTCTCTCGGCCGCAGCACCGAAGACCTGTTTGTCGTGGTGGTCAACGCGCTGCTCTGGACCCGGTACGGGCAACCCCGCTGGCGCACCCGGGAGATCTACTCCATTGACGGGTCGACAATCACCCTGGGTCTCAACATTTTCAAGAAACGTTACCGGAAAACCGGCTTGGTAAATCAGGACTACACCCGGGGCCACTCCCCCACCAATGGGTATTATTTCGGCTACAAACTGACGCTGGTCATCGAACACCCATCCTTGATTCCAGTCGCGTTTCTTTTGCACCGGCGGCCGTCGGGCGATGCCCGTTTCCTTCCGACGGTGCCTGTCGACCTCAACCGCAAGATCCTCCGGGCGGAGGACACCGTCATACCATCATCTGTGATATTGCAGCAGGCGTTTGACGAAAAGAGGAAGTTACAACGGGTTGCAGAGGCTAAGAGTTATGGGTTCATGCATCACCCCAGAAGACAGAATACCATGTTGCCAGCGCGTAGCACCGAAACAGTAGCGCAAAAGGGTATTTCTGGAACATGTCCTCTTCATGCAGCCCAGAAAGATCGATGCCGCAATGTGATACGAATCTGGAGGTGATAATAGTCCTTTTAAAGTGCTCCTTGAGTTCCCCTTGGAACCAGAACTCATCGGGAACGGACCACGCCACTTTATCCCTCCTCCAGCAGATACTGTCGGGGAGTTTGCCATCAAAGGCTTTTCTGGCGAGATATTTCGTCCAGCCTCCGTGAAGTTTGTAGGCGGCAGGCACCGTTGCCAGAAATTCAACGAGTCGATGATCCATGAACGGCATTCGTGATTCGATGGAGGAGGCCATGGATCCACGGTCTCCCCAATGAAATAACGTTCCAAGAGATAGAGTGAGGGCATCAGATAAACTCTGGTTAACGGGAGTATAGTTGAAATTCTTCCCAAGGCGGCCGAGAATAGACAATGAAAGTCTCTCCCCAAGGAGGCGTCGCGATAGATTCAGTATGGAGCCGTGAGCAATGAGTAATGATGCATTTGGTATTTGCCTGTACAGCGGCGCTTCTTGAATCAGGGTGCCCAAGGGAACCGCTGAGAAGTAATTCAACAGATATTCAAGATACCCCGCCAGCTGTTCATCGGCACCCTGCCCGTCCAATGTGACCGTCGCACCACGCGCTTTCGCCAGCTTATAGACATACCAGTTGGACATCAAGGAATTCATTACAGGTGTATCTAGGTAATACACACACTTCCTGTGTTCTTCAACAATGTCTTCGACCTTAGGTTCTATCGTATTTGACCGAACATCAAGAAACTGGGCCATCTTGTCAATATAACGGCTCTCATCGCAGTATTCCGATCCAGGTGTTCGATAGACACTGGAGAATGTCTCGTGCTGACATTCGCATCCAACGACCTTTAAATGCTGATTCACAAGGTACGCAATAGATGAACTATCGAGGCCTCCAGATAAGGCAGATCCAACTTTAACATCAGCACGCAGCCTGAGCCTGACGGCGTCAGCGAGGAGATTGTAGTACCGCTCTGCATATTCTGATGCCTTTTCCTCGTCGTATGGCTCATTTGAGAGGTTAGGCTGAATCGACCAAAATGCCGTCTCTGTGAATGGCCGAAAGAGCTCTTCAATTCTGCACTTCAAAAAACTGGCACATTTAAACCGGTAGATATCTTCAAATGCGGTCTCACGGAGATGATCCTTCGATCCCTCTTTGAG
The DNA here is from genome assembly GCF_913757945.1 of Methanoculleus sp. 10. Taxonomy (NCBI): domain Archaea; kingdom Methanobacteriati; phylum Methanobacteriota; class Methanomicrobia; order Methanomicrobiales; family Methanomicrobiaceae; genus Methanoculleus; species Methanoculleus sp. 10. The sequence goes on from NZ_CAJYDP010000007.1 coordinate 135,881, forward strand.
GAAGAGTTTGCAGTATTCGATATTGGGCTCCTTGGTGACAGCAGGGTGTTTGAGGAGTGCTTTGATCTCAGACCCAAAAATGAAGTTCTGTTCGTCCTGATAATAATATAACGGCTTGATCCCGAAGCGATCCCTTGATATGAAGACCTCTTCTGTTTCACTATCATACAGCACAAAGGCCCACATGCCATTGAACCGGTTCAGGCAATCGACACCCCACGCATCGTAACTTGCCATGATGATTTCGGTATCGGTCTGTGAGCGGAACGTATGCCCAAGTGCCTCTAGTTCCTCGCGAAGCTCGACGTGGTTGTACACCTCGCCGTTGTAGACAATCCAGTAGCGATCACGATAGCACATCGGCTGGTGGCCCAGCTCGCTCAGGTCTAGGATCGCGAGACGCCGGTGACCGAAGGCGAAGGGGACGGGGGAATCGACGAGATCCCACTGTGGGGGGGTGATTTCGGGCTTATGCGTGCCGCCAAGGAGATAACCCTCGCCGTCCGGACCCCGGTGGATGAGAGTGTTGTTCATCGACTGTATAGCAGAAGCAGAGGGGATCTGTTTCGAAATAACTCCAACTATGCCGCACATTGTGTACCTCCGCTCAGCATGTTACCGTTGATCCCACCTGGTTGTTACCAGATCATGGACATGAACTGCCTCTCTTCAATTTATAGTTGCCGGCTCAACTGCTGATATGAAAACCACCCTTTGGATATAGAAAGCATCCGCTCGAATAGGCCGCTTCTCATCGCCATCAGATAGCTGCGCGGCGTTCAGTTTCCGCACACCGTATCCTGCCTGCGTCAGGAGTTGGATTATCTCGTCATAATCCATTTCCTGGTCTGGCCTGACCTTGGGCAGGTTCACTGTTCTCAAGATCCCCCGCACTTCGTCATACTGTTCGCGGTTGGTGAGCAGGTGATGGATCAGTGCTAATACCTTTCGCGCCAACGCGACAACCGCCTTTTTTATACCCTTTCTGTGCCCCGATCTGAAGAAAGAACTGTTTCAGCCAGTTTGGTTTGCCACGGGCAATAACTTGAGCCGCTTTGATGAGTACTGTCTGGAGGTATTTTGACCCCCGTTTGGTGATATGCCACGCGGTTTTTCCTGCCGACTCATAGGCTGCCGGGGCGAGTCCCGCCCAACCCATCAGGTGCTTTGGACTGGCAAACTGGCTGATATCCCCGATCTCGGCAAGAATTGGGGTAGTAATCTACTTTACAACTGAATTGAATGGCCTAAAAATTCTCTCTATGTCCAGATATGATCCGTAATACCTTCCCTCATTGCCGGTGTTGTGCCCTTCTTTGCGCCGATGAAGTTGTTCATGGACTGGAACATGTTCAACGCGCGATATATGCCACGATCTTTTTTGCAAACGACGCGGTTTTTCTTCGGAACCGACTGATTCTCCGCCGAATCATGTTGTTGTAGCCTTCAACAACCGAGGTTGAGACTGTCTTATATACTGGGTTTTCCCAGATTGCCTCCTGGATCACGGCAACCAGGCGATTTTCCTCCCGTTGCTTGATCACCTGACCATAGCTGATGCAGGGTTCCCAATACAACTTTGCTAAGCCTTCGCGATACTGGGAATTTTCATCCGTGGCGACGGACGATCGGGGCAGATGGCATTGGCAACGGAAGCTTCTCAAAAACCGGGTCGAGGAAGTGTGTGCAGGTTGCCTCCATTCGTTTTCCGCCGAAATGGGCAAGGATAAACCCTGAACTGCTCTTGACAGCAGGATAGGTCCAACAATCACCGCACTCCTGATCTTTCGGTCTGTCACAGTGCTTTTTTGAACAAAGATCCAGAGTTCATCCAGTTTAATCCCTCCGAGGGAGAGACTCTGCTGAAAGAATTCACTCAAGTGTTCGGCATGCTCGCCGATCAACCGGTAATACCGAGTAATTGTTCCCTGATGATGACCCGTTACCTGCGCAACACCGCGGATCGAGGTTTTTTCCATGCTATAAAGGGTCTAGGGAATGTGATACCAGTAGTTTGATAGGGCACTACCGAATTTTCCGGGAGTTTAGGGTTCAGTTACCGTATCCTCTAGCGATTAAAGGAGAGTAGGTACCCAGGCGGCTCTACCGGATAAATCCCGACGTTGCGCCTTTACAACCCATCGGGGGGGTGCTGCCACATGATTAAGGCACGCATCTCCTGTTACCGGCATATATCCCCAAATGATGTGCTCGGCCGGGGGTTAATACGGCGATTATTCCACTGCCCGGAACGAGGTTGAGTAGGCGAAATATTCTGTGTGATCCTATGTCTAACATTTTACCTCGAAGTACATCTGATATCAACGCAGTATTGAGGGACTCTTACTGACAGCGAAATAAGGATGCAAATACGGGTTAAACCCAGTGATAAACTTAGCAAGATGGGGTGTGTTGGCTGCCATCAAATTCACAGTACTCATACCTTTGTCTAGATAATTATTGAATACTGTATCTAAGAGTAAATAGCTCCCCCCATCTTTTCTTAAATCTGGATCAGTCACAGCTGCCCATCGGTGGAGATAATTATTGTCGCGCAGAAAAATATCTGCTGCTATCCATTGTTCGTCATGTGTCTTTGCAATCCACATCTCTCCCAGGCTATTATTTGCTATATGTTCGCATAAGTTTTCCAAATACCCTTTGGGGACAGGGGCCTTCAATCCTTGATGCTCAAAAGTCTGTTGAAATAGTGAGTAATACGCTTCAATATCCCAAGATCTGCTCACAGAGATTCCATCTTCCGTTGCATTCGTAATATTACGCCTTACATTTCGTGAGTAATTAAGATTTTCGAGATCTAAGAAATAGGTATATCTGGTTTCACTCTTCCACCCTCTTTGAGTGAAGGAACGGATATCAAATAACTTCGGAGGATTGCACACTTCAACTTGGATAGTCCCCATTTGTTCAAAAAACGCCGCTATAGATGTCAGGATATTATTCTGCTGTCTTTCAAATCTTCTGACGCTGCTATCTGATATGTGTTTGAGTACAACTCCACTGTATGGCATCAGTCCACATGTGTTTGATGCAAAATTCAATAGTCCAAAACGCTTCTTATGGAAAAGCGGGCAGCCACCAATAAGTTGACCTTCAGAAAAGCAACCATATATGGCAAAATCGATCTTTAATGCATTAGAGGTTATAGAAAGCCAGTTTGAAGTTGAAAATATCGTTCCCTGTGGGGATGATTCTACCAACTTATCCCACTCAGAATATTCTGTTTTTTCAAGTATCCTTGTCACAAGTTTTGGCTCACTCATTGTTCTCCCACCATCCCCTTATTTCCTTCCCGCTCGCCATCCACGCCACCTTCTCCTTACAGCACCGCAGAATCTTCTCGTAGAATGTAGATGTTGTGCCGGAGAAGGGTAAAACCCCATGACAGAGCATGGGTGTGTCGATGAGGTAGCGGGTAACATCCCAGGTTTCCCCAGCGCCGAGCCGCATGCACCGGTAGAGCGTGCGATCCATAGCTGCAAGAGGAATCTCCAGGATATTAATCTCTCGGCCAACCCGGAGGTCATAGGGCTTGGAAGGATGGCACATCCCGTTCCTGAACCTGACACAGTCGGCATACCCGATGGTGGTGTCGTAGCAGAACCCGGCACGGCTGAGGTGCTCCCGGCTCTCTGGGACCGGAGCCGAAGGTAGTGGTTCCGGTAGCCGATGACCGGCTGGCCGAGGGGCGCCTCCGGTCTCTGCTTCTCAGCCGCGGGGGCTTGCGGGTCGCAGTAGATCCAGTGATCACCGTGGAGCCCGATCTTCCAGCCGACTTCAGCGATAATCCCGATCTCTCCTTCAACTCACTATTTTTCAGATGTAAAATAACTTCCTGTTCAACACACTACGACTCTTAGTCAGTAGTAATAGTTTTGTACTTTCTGCTTAGCAACATCTGGATCTTCTTTAATTCTGGTGCTATATTGGGGATAATAATCCTCGCTGATTCTTCTGCGCTGAGCTACATCTCAGTATTGTTCCGCCACCCGGGGTGAATAGTATCTCAAGGAGCCGAGATATGGATTTCCCCACTTCGTTCTTCCGGGGTTACCGATCTTATTTGGTTGAAATGAGATTGTATAGGGTTCTTCAGCCACTTTTAACGATCTCCCGTCCACCCCCCGTTGCCAATTATCCCTTTTCAGACATCTTCTCTCGGCGAACGCTACGTCGTCCATCTCCAAGGAGCCCCAAAACGTTGGACAGGCGCCCTGTAAGATGTGTACTGCTCATCCACACTTGGCTTCTGTGTTGGATAGGCAAGTTTGCATCAGCCGGTACGACACTTCGCATCATAGCCAACTCTATCGAGACCTGCATAATCTACAACCGTTTTGTATTGAATCATGTTGAGCTGCTCCTGCTTCAGCTCAGACGTTGGTTCATATCGATTAGAATCTCGAAGCATCCCATGAGTGCCCCCGTTGCTTTATCGAGTTGCGCACCCGGACCCTCTCTCCTTCTCTGGCCTTCCCCTCTCATTTGAAGGTGCTGTCCTGACACTCGAACGAACCGAGATCTGCCCCAAGAAACGTTTGTTGCGCTCATTCGGTCAAATTCGCCTGGTTTTTGAGCGTTGCCGCTCAGACCAGCGTGCTCAGCACACCCGGGCTCTCGATCCCTGCCATATACCCGACCACGAGGACAAGTCGATATACGATGAAGTTGGGGAGTATGAAGATTTCTTGACTCTTGTGTCGGATCCCTTTGAGATGGAACACGACGGTTGCCGGATGTGGCTGTACGCGTGTTTGAAATTGTTGCGGCGTTGCAGGAGTGTTGGGAACTCAAGGGTTCGCGGATTTTTTCGTTCCGAAAGAACATCCTGACAGACCTGTTTCGCTCTTCCCTGCTGGAAGAGAGAAGAATGTCAACTGCTCTTCCAGAGGAGCGTGCACACCTCCTCCTGCTTTCCAGTGTTTATCTTGCGGGGGTGAAAGGGGCGGAGCGGGAAGACCCCCTGCGCACGCGGGGGGATGAAAGTGGCGCCCTTTCTTCACTTTCACTCCGCACGGCTCTTCTTTATAGCAAAAGAACTGCAGATACCCCATGGGATACCCGACAGGAGAGTATCCAGATGCACCTTGCCACCAAGATCAAGATTCAGGTGACACCCGATCAGGCCGATGTGCTCTGGCACCTCTCCGAAAAATGCCGGTTACTCTACAACTTCGCTCTTGCCGAACGAAACCAGAACTACCAGGAGAACAAGAATCGGGCCGACAAGCAGTACATCGGGTATGTGCAGCAGGCGAACGCTCTTCCCGACCTGAAGAAGCAGTATCCCGAGTACCGGTGGGTCTACTCCAAAGTTCTGCAGACCACCCTCAAATCGCTGGACGACAACTTCAAGTCGTTCTTCGCGCTCCGGCAGAACGGCGACGAAGATGCCAACCCCCCGGGGTTCAAGGGGAGAGATCATTTCTGCACGCTCCGCTACAACCAGAGCGGGTTCAAGATCCCCGATGGCCGGATCCGGTTCTCGCACTTTTACAACGACATTCCGCTGGCGTTCGATCTGCCCGAAGATCGGACGTTCCTCAACGTCAAGCAGGTGGATCTCTTCTACGACGATCTGCAGGAAGCGTATTACGTCTCCCTCGTCCACGAGGTTCAGCCGGACCAGAAGTACGTTGACAACGGGATCTACCAGGCCTGGGACCTCGGGGTCACGAAGCACGTCGCAGTCAACACCTCCGGCAAGTTCCTTGAAGTCAGGAATGCCCGGCCGGACAGGTATTGGAACCCGAAGATTGATGCCGTGCAGGCCCGGAGGGACCACTGCAAAAGGAAGAGCCGGCAGTGGCAGCGGCTCAACCGCGTCAAGCGGACGATGGAGCGGAAGCGGAGCAACCAGCTCAGAGACTTCCAGCACAAACTGAGCAGGAACCTCGTTTCGAACACCCGGGCCGCCACGATCCTGGTTGGCGACCTCTCCGTCAAGCAGATGCCCAAGTCAAAGCAGGCCACGCCCGGACTCAACCGGGCCACCCAGAACGCGGGACACCTCTCACGGTTCATCGGATTGTTAACCTACAAGGCAGCCCTTGCAGGTAAGAGAGTAATACCAATCGATGAACAGTACACGACGAAGACCTGCTGTGTCTGCGGAGCGGTTCACGAGATGCCGCTCGGGAACCGCGTTATGGACTGTGCCTGCGGGAACTGCATCGATCGCGACCACAACAGTGCGGTCAACATCATGGTACGGTTCCTATCACAGAATGCCCTGTGGACGGGCTACCGGCAGTTCGCCGGTAATCTGCGACAAACAGGTCCGAGGATCCCCGAGACCCCCGGGCACTCGCAGGAAGCCCCCTGCGCAAGCGGGGGGTAGTTCACTCGCCCAGTAACGAATGCGGTTCACTGTGTCTTCCTCCTGCACGACCGTCCCCGCTCGGAGAACGATCGTGGCCTGGCATGCGGGCGATACCGGACCTGAGAGCATGTGCCTCGAGATTATACGCGGTATCAAGCAACATCCAGCCATGGTGCGGTTGTATGGGTTCAACGATCTCGATGAGTGCCGGAAGGCGCATGACGTCGGCATCAGTTTCCGGAGAATACACCATCCGTAGCGGGTACCTGCCCAGATGGGAGATGTGTGCTTTAGGAGATGATACCCGACATACTTGCTGTACTGTGATGCTTCCAGCGTGGTGGAATCGATGATGCCGATCCGCTCGTCATCAAGGCAGCGCGCGAGCGCGGTACCGATCAAGGCCATAACCGGTTCAGACCGTCGACCCCAAGACGGTACTTCACAAAGTGGTGAAGCGTTGTGGGATGTGGCAGAGGATCCTCTGGGGTGAGGAACAGGATGATGCGGGCATAGAAGAGGCTGCGAAAACACTTGATGACCAAGAGTTTGAGCATTAACGAGACAGAATATTGATGGCGGGGGATTTCCAGAGCATAATAGTCACGCTCGATGGTTGCCGCGACGGTCTCCAGGAAAGGAGAACACAGGAAGGATGAGATGAGGGCATGAAACTTGGGAGAAAGAATTATGTAGTATAATGCCCTGAGCCTAGCACATCAGGAGTCTATGCCAGTCATAGGATTGGGTGAGAAGAAAAGGGTGTGGTTGGTCCTGCATCTTTCTGAGACAACTACCCAAAATATACTGGCAGAATCCCTGATAAGTGCAAAAGGCACGTTTAAATGTGCAGCTGTTGGTCAGAGGTGTCTGAAATCTGATTTATCGGTGAAAAAGTGGGGGGAGTAATATGGAGGACAACCATGCAAAGCCCTGTACCTTCATGGCTCAGGAGGTATATGGATTTACGCGGCCATCATACGAATTTCTCGCGCGGAGGGCCTGGAACGATTCTATCAAGGCTCCTCTGATACCTGTTGTTAAACAGGTCCCATACGTCGTTTCATTGTGGCAACAGGTTCGGCCGGAGATTTTACCTACTAATGACAACATTTGCGACACAAATCGACTGACAATTACCCAAAAGGAGGTTATATCTGTGAAAGAGGCACTTGATCTGCAGCCTGGTGAATTTGTCCAGGTCCGGTCTTTGGATGAGATACGCTCCACGCTCGATGAAAGAGAGAGATATCAAGGCCTATACTTTATGCCGGAAATGGAGGATTTTTGTGGGAAAAAATACCGTGTATTTAAAAAGGTACGTTCAATCACCCTTGAATCGAATGGTGAAGTAAGGAAACTAAGAAGTCCTACAGTCTTTCTGGAGGGAGTATACTGCGATGGGAAGAGGCACAATGATTGTGACAGGTCTTGCTTGCTCTTCTGGAGGGAAGCCTGGTTGAAACGGACTGAACCCTGACGCCTTCCAGTCGTTCCTGCACTCCGGATGCACGACTCTCACTATCCCCTGGTGGATAAGTGCGGAGAGTCTGCCTCTCCTTGTGCCGTCAGAGCAGTGCATATTTGCGGCAATCTTGAACCCAAACTCCTCACACATTAGGGAATGTATCGAGGTTGAGTTTCTCGGCGATCTCCCGTACCTGCTCCGGCACCTCGGTCATCCGTTTCTCCTCCTCGTAGACCACTGAATACACCTTTGAGAGTTTCAGGAGCAGCCCCTGCGGCGTGAGATGGGCTGACAGCCCCGCCTGCTTGATCCGGTCCAGAATCCAGCAATGGAGGTAGAGGCAGAGGTATCCGACGAAGACATGGCCGAAGATCCCCGTGGCATCCCGGAGATAGAGTTTATCCGCCTGGATCAGGCCCTTGAATGCCGCAAAATGGTTCTTAGCCTAGGTCCGGGACCTATACCGTTTGTAGATCTCCTGTGGCTGTGCCGCGATCGAGGAGAGGAGCTGGATCCTGCCAGCACGTTTCAACCGCTGGTTCAGCGCTTCCCGGTCGATCGCTCCTCCCCCCAGCAGGCGGTAGAACGTCGTCTGCTCTTCGACTGCGAAATCGGCACCCTCGTAGAGGTAGAGTATCAGACCATCGACTTCGTGTTTCCCGGCATGAATGGGCTGCTTGTGGTAGAAGAAGTGATCAGTGAGAGGGATCCACGTCGCATACCGGGTGCTGTTGCGGTGCTGAGGAGGGCGATGTTGACCTGCGGCAACCAGGCACCTTCGGCGTTGTAGCCAAATTCGGCGAGGATCTCGGGTTTTACGGTGAGTGAGAGATCCCGGCGTTGGATCCGGCGGAAGAGGGTGGTATAGTCTGCCGCCATGAGATTGGGGAGGAAGGGCGCGAGTTTCCGGACAAACCCCTCCATCTGGTGGTAGGGCATCTGGAGGAAGACGTGAATGCAAGCCATCCATGCAATGAACGGCTCGGGATATTGATATGGCCGACCGCGCTTGTCGGCGTTCATCTGGGCGAGAGGTCCTCCCACTGTTCGACGAACTAGAGTGAGAGGTAGAACTCCCCGCGCCGCACCAGGCGCTCATTCTATAGACTCTAGTCGCGAGTGTCAGGGTACGGGCGTCCCCAGCGTTCTTTCTTGGGCATGAAAGGGGCGGAGGGGACGTCCGGCAAATTCTCTGCTTGGGTCGAAGGACCAGATTTATGCAACACAGCAGACCCGGCAAACCGTACTGGCCGAGTTCCCTCTCAACAATCTTGAGTTCAACGAGGGTATCGGCAGGCAACTGTAAGGTCCTGCGTGATCGCCCCTCCAGCGGGGTGCTGCAGGCAAGCGTGATGAGCCGGGCCTCCTTCTCACCGTCGAGGATGGGGGGTTGGCGGGGTGTCGCGCTGTTTGCGCCCCAGAGCACCTTCCAGCCCCTGCTCGACAAACCGTTTCCGGACGTTTGAGACGGTCTTGGAGTGACAATGAAGATACGGCGGGATCGCTTGCATCGGTATTCGGGGACCGCCATCTTCAGCAGTGATATCGGCGTTCAGGAGGGTCTGGGCATTGCGGATACGATAGGCAGGAGCGGTCCCGCGCTTAATGAGGGCCATGAGTTGGGAGCGCTCAGATTTGGTCAAATCAACACGATAAATTTTATTCATGCCGCGTTATGGGATGCACCTCAATAAAAAAGTTAGGATGCATGGGAGAAATTAGGTGAAATGGTCCACTAGAGTTGTTTGGGGACAACCATTGTACTTACGGGGACTTTTGGAAACTCTCTCCTGTGCATTACGTTCAGCGAAAATGATGAAGTACGGCGCTACAAATAAACCGCGCCTTCCTAATAGATGGATTAAATTATCTAAGAGAGAACAGATGATCCTTTTAGGTAATGATAGGGATCGTGAACAATGATAATACCCGCTCATGATCTCAACTGAGTAGCCTGATTCTTTAAGAATACCTTCGAGCCATTCGGTTTCCATCAGGTGTTCACACCAATTTCCGGTAGAGGGGTCACAGGTATTTGTTGGATGGTCATTACTGTAAGAGATATATCCTTGATGCAGGTATTCATCTACACAGGCTATGATATCAGAAGTCATGAGCCCCCTAGTGGCTCTGGCTATTCGTTCAATCTCATCAGAATCTAATCCTGATGCATGGGATGTAATAATCTCCTTCCTCATATCATAATAGGCGCTGAGTGAGTCTCTTTCTTTGTGTCCCCACATCTTTTCTCTGCTCTCGTGCTCGGCTCTCACTTGCTGTTTTTGGAGATACCTTACTATCCGTGGGTTTTTGATATTGGCGCCTGACGCGTACACAATCCGGAAATAGTCTTCCTGAAGAGAAGCTAACTTATTAAAATGGTCTTTTACATCATAGAGGTGCTCTAAAACATCATAAGAGGCCATTGAATTGATAGTGAGTGAGTTACCCTGAACGAATGATATCAGATCCTCAACGTCTCCGCAGATGATAGAGTCTAGTGGTAATCCTAGGGCATTTGAAAGAATTCCTACATCATTGCAGGATCCATCATAAATATCGTTATATATGACTTTTGCTATCCCCAATTCCTTTGCCAAAAGAGATAATATCCCCGATCCCCCCCCGTAATCGACAAACGCTGACTGCTGAACCGATAATGAATTATTGGATAAGCACAGTCTGAGTAGATACCCATATAAATCCAACTGTCCACCAATATTTTCTAGTTTATCTCCTAAATATCGCTGATTGTATTCTGTAATACCCAGAGATCCAATGTCAAGCGCCAGTAACTTTTTATGGAGTCGTTCTTTCGCTAAGGAAATCTCCTGGATTAATTCGTTATCTCCCCGATTTCGCATAAACTTGGTGTTTCGTGTGTTGATAAATATACTTTTGCCAGATCGGCAACATCAGCCCGCTGTTGTCAACCAGCGGGCTCGGCTCAGGCGACTGGGTGTGTCTTTGATACAACTACCTCGACCTCACTGCGAGATCCGCCGCGATGAGCGACCTCCAGATGTTGCCAAGCAGAGGGGCGTTGGCTATCTATGAGTCACATATCTGATGACGACCTACACACTCGACCTCGTCGTGAATCCTAAAGGGAGCGGCACCGTCACCCGGGCCGGCACCTACACGGCGGGAGCCACGATCCTCGTCACGACCACATCAAACGACGGCTACACGTTCGTCAGCTGGACTGGCAGGGAAGGCAATACGGTGAGCACCGAGGTGAGCTTCGAATATATCGTGCCGGAGAGCGACGCGACCCTCACCGCAAGCTTCGGGAAGGGTATGCTTGAGGTTCGGTGGCTGTCTTCGGTGACGAACGAAGGGTTCGTGCTTCAGGGCGGAACCGCCCTGCTGCTGAAGTTCCAGCTCATCAACAGGAACGGAGAGGTTGTCAGAGAGGTGCAGGAAGGTATATCCCTCAAGATTTAAGGTGTTGAGATCCGGGAGCTGGGAAAAGGCAAAACCACTTTCCGTTTTAGCGACGGTCAGTACATTACTAGTTTCAACGTCCGCGACTACGGCAGTCTTGAAAGCGAGTTAACCCCAAACTCCTCACATATTAGGGATTAGGAATTATGATCATGTAGATCTTCCCTTCTGCAGCAGGGAATGCTGAAAAGGAGCAGAGAATAAAATATATCCCCTAACTCATGCGGAGTTCAGGATAAAACTCGCGGACACCTGCCCCAACGGGGGACAACGGGGGAGGGAGAAGCGGTGCTCTCACGAAACCACCGAATGACCGAAAAAGGAGAAACCATTATGCTTCAAAAGCCTGGTTTTATAGGCTCTAAAGAACCTACACCCGGTAAGGTAAAAGTTTATTAGATACGAATACCGAAGACGGTCTCCATTCAAATTGAGGAATGAAATTCGGAATGAAGATCCGCTTGTTGGAAAGGATAGCCAATATCTCCCCGTACCTCATATTGCTCACCTATATCGCAGGTTGTATATTCTGTCTCCTGGTCGGCAAGATGAGCACCCTTATCAACGGCTCAATTATGGCGGTTTCAGCAATCTTGGGTTCGTTCGCGTTCATTCTCATTAAAAGACAGGATCTCGATCCCTCAGGGAAGACTGAAGTATTTTCATACAACCGCTCAAAGTCCCTGATGCTGTTCCCGCTATTCTACACGCTCACCATTCTGGTCCTTCTAATAACTCCTGCCGAATCAAAATGGGGCCTGCTGGTGATACTTGTCCTGTACGCCATAATTTTTATCCAGATTTTATCCCGGGGGCTGATACCCGGGGTAGTGCTCCTCGAGATCATGCTCACCCTTGCCGTCACGATCTACAGTTATACCCTGCGGTCGGCCCTGTACTTTGGGTGGACGGATATTTTGCCACATACCTATATGTCCACCGTCACCTACCTATCAGGGCATGTCATCCCGGGAGAACTCGGGAATTACACTTACTTTCCCCTGTACCACGTGTTTGTTGCCATCTCTTCGCATGTCCTTGGACTGGATATTCAGACTTCCCTCTTTGTCATCACAGGCTTGATTTTCTCCTCGACGGTGTTGTTCCTGTACTGCCTGGTCAACATCATATTCCGTAACGAGCAGATCGCGCTCATAACTGCTCTTATGTACGCTATGAACGCCGACGTCGTATTCTATGGCAGGTATATGGTGACGAGGACCATGGCCTATGTTGGATTTCTCATCCTTCTGTACCTGCTCTACTCCCTGACAAACCCAGGAACAGATGTAGGATATGCCGTCGCCAGACCCACTATCAGGAAAATTTTTGTTGTGATTACGGTCATTTTCATACTTTTGGTCCACCAGATATCTACACCCATAATCATCATCCTGCTCGGCCTCCTCTTCGTCTTCGAATTATATATTCACGATAATACTCACGTGACTCCGGTCTTCTTGATGGTGCCCATTACTCTATGCGCCTCCTATTGGCTCTTCATAGCCTACTCCTTTCTGGGAGAGCTGTTCCCACGCACCGATCCGTCACTATATCAGAGTATCGTCTTCATCGGCGGGATGTCCTCCTCGGGCCTGAGTTATCTAGTGAACCAGATCGACATCTTACTTATCGTATTCTTCGCTTTGACAGGGGCGATCTATCTTGTATGGAAGCAGCAACCGAGGTGTTCTATTGTATTTGGCGTGTTAGGGCTCTTGGCAATCCTCCTGAGTGTTCCCACCGTTCTTACCATGATGTTCCAATTAGTGACCATTCTTAATATCGATCGATTTGCGCTGCTATTCCTACCGTTTCTTGCCATTGCTACGGGTTTTGGACTATATACCTTCAGCCGATACCTGACCACTGTGAAGGTGCCGAAAAGAGTGGTCGGGGTACTGCTGGTCGCTCTGGTCGTCCTCTACGGCATCGGTTCTCTTGTGTTTGTTAAAGCTGAGGCTGATGAACTGAGTTACGAACGTGACTCCTTCGACCAGGTTGAAATAGCCGGGTTTGACCATGTACTGAGGGCGGTGCCGAGTGGGTCTTCTCTGCACGCGGATTACTACACGTGGCGATTCTTCACAAGACAAAAACTCGATCAATCTGAACGCTTGGGGTTGCCCTACTACACTAGTCACTTGATGGAGGATGATCTGGAGGCATCAGGGGAAAGAGGGTATATCATTCTTCCGGATAACCAGTTCAGGTGCGATGGTTTAGTCTTCGGGAAGGGCGATGAGTTTGATCCAGAGAGCGTTCAACCCTACCTCCCGACAGAAGAAAATATTCGGAAGATGACAAGTAGATTGTCTACAGAGGATAAGATTTACTCAAACTATGGGGTCGATATATACTACTTCGCAGACTGACGGATCTTGGGAAAACGCACCGGCCGATCTGCCATATAGCACCGCCTCGAAGCGCTCGCCGGGCTTAGTTAAGGGTGCCGCATCTCCATCAGGTCGTTGAAGGGGTTGACACTACATAACTTATGTTTTCGAACGATTTTCGTCTCGGAAGAGAGCGAAAAGATGCTGAAACTTGCTGGGCTGGAATGTCGTTCATTTTTCCCTAATCTGCGGTTGAAACCCTGTTTCGGTCCAGCTGGTCGTCCTTATCCACGATGAGGTGACGGGAACGGCTCTGTTGGAACCTCTATCTGTCCGCTCCGGAAGGTCGCATCCAGGATCCCGCCCAGGCACGGCTCCCCCGGTTTTTCACCGCGCACTGTCCCTTGGAGAGAGGCTGGAGGCCGGGCGGGGGAGCTGAGGAGGCACCTGAGTTTCGGTGAGTTTCGGAGTCTTAAGCGCACATCTATCCAAAACACGGTCAAATCCCAATATGGCCGGACATTTGACGATATTTAGGTTGATCGATGTGCTTAATAATTAAGCAAATTAGCCCCCTGTTTAGATTGTTGGAATATAGTCATTTTGTTGATATTTGGGATAAATTTGACCAAATTGGAGGGGAGTGCTCAGGGTAAAATGGCGCAGGTGCTTAACTCACGGGGGAGTCAGGTCGAGGAGGGCTTCCATCGTCATCAGTTTCAGGTTCTCTAGGTGCTGGTGCACCTGTTCAAGGAGGGGCATCGTCGCGCCTCCTCTTCCCAGAGAGCGTCGTACAGAGTAAGACTCCGTTCTTCAACAGGATACTCCCCACAACGATACAGTTGTGCGATCCGCTTGTTCTTCGGGCTCCGGCACGGTTCATCGAGGAGCTGCTTGAGGAGACCTTCTAAGTGTTCGTTCTGCCGGGAACGCTGATGGTTACCTTCAAGTAGGGGATGCGAGCAGATCGCGGTGTCGTCGACAGAGACCTGAACCGTGGCATCCCGGGCAACAACATCAACGTATCGCCCGGCATATCGCTAGGGAACGGAATAGAGGTTCCCGTACGGTGAGAGGCAACTGTTCCGGGAAACTTTGCACTGGTAGGTTTTCTGGAAGATATATGGGGGATAGGATGAGAACGGGCGAAGGTTTTCCCGGGGAAGCCGGTCATACGGGATCTCTCTCGTGGGTCGTCCCGTGCACCTTGCTGTTGACGACGTCCAGCCACTCCCAGGCACGAAGGTTCGGGTCGTCAAGCGAAGCAAATTCCCAACCATACAGGAAGTTGTCTTTGGCGTAGTCGATCGACCGTTAAGCTTTGTCCTTGGTCTTAGCCCGGTAGACCTTGCAGAGCCGGGCAGTGAATCCAAAGTGGTCCCGAAGGTCAACAAACACAGGATGGAACTCTGAGGCAGTCGAAGGATACTTCCGGTTCAGAACGACGCTCCGGAGGTTGTCGTAGAGGATAACCTCGGTTACCCCGTTGAACTACTCAAAGGTGTGCAGGTGACATTCGAGGAACGTCGGGAGGTTCTGCGACGGCGTGAGCTCAACATATCGCATCCGGGAGTAGCCAAGGACCATCGAGAAACAGTTGACCCGCTGCTCAGGACCGGCGGGACGGGAGTAGCGACATTCGGACCAGTCGCACTGCGCCATCTCTCCAGGTTTGGTTTCATACCGGAGCTCGGTGAGGACAGGGACCGTCGGCCGAATCTGGCGGAGATAGTCGTCGAGGATGGTGGCTTTGCCGGTGTAGCCCTGATCCTGGAGTTCCTCAAGGAGACGTACCCGCCTCTATCGGGGGTATTTCGCCGGTCGCTCCTTGATATACAGTTTTTAGGGGTCCAGCTTGCTGGGTTTTTCCGGGTGCGGGAAGTCTCGGGAGGGCTGGCACAACTGAGGTAACGCCTTACAGTCTTGCGATCAAAGCCTGTCTCGCGAGAGAGTTCGCTGATATTGACCTGTCCTGTGATCTGTTTCCGTTCACGAGCGAGATCCTTGAGTATAAACCAATCCTCCAGTCGACCATTTGACTTCAACCCGGTACTAATTGGGATCAGGGTGGGGGAACCTTATTCCGACGTTGATAGGTTCGGCAACGATTGCAGGAATATTGCTGATTTCCCGCGGAATTCTTCCCATTCTTGATGAGGCTTTTCTTCTCTTCGATCAGAATGAATTGGCATGCTGAGGTCTGACAGGTGGTTATGGTGGCACTCCGAGGGGGCATAAACAATATAGTTCAATTGGAATTGCATAGATTATGGCATACAAAGTGCGAAATTATTTGTTTAATGTATTACCAGTTGACTACTGGGCCACTACCATCTGAACCTTTTGAGATGGATGGTAGTTTTCCAAGTTACTCTCATCCAGAGCAATGTTTAAGCAGTCATATAACTGTGGGGCGGGTTCCTGCTGCGTTGTATAACCCATACAAGATGGTGGTGTAAACGGCAGTACAGCACCCCAAAATCCCAAAGGAACATACCGATCGCTTCTTTGGAGAATCTTGCAATCCTGGATCATGGGTCTCAGATAGGCAATCAGGGGAAGCAACAATGGTTTTCAATATTTATGCAACGTAGCACGGGCCCCCAAATCTTTATATGGGATGCCCACCCCCAAAAGGCGCGGAGGTTGCCCTCCATGTCAGGTGTAGAACTTGTCGAACCAGTGGCTCTCCTGAAATTGGGGGAACATCTATTTGTTCTAGGACCGGATGGCGGCATACACGCTGAGCAGGGGGCTAGTTATTATGTCTACCGCTCGTGAGAAGCTGGTTCCAGACCTTACTTTCATGCCGTGGCACCCAGTTCCGAGAGATGGGATCATGGGATCGCGAGCCCCCCTGGGATCGTTCTGCCCCGAAGATCAGCGCTCTCAAGGAGTTCGTCCATGACGAAATCGGTCAACCTCCACGTCTCCCCCGTCGGGGGGGGTACCGGTATGGCACCCTCGATGGAGCTGGCCGTGGCCATCCCGGCGTATAACGGGATGTTGGTGATCGGGAGTATTGTCCTCCAGACACAGCAGTACGTCAACCGGGTGATCGCCGTCGACGACGGTTCAACCGATCGGACCGCCGTGATCGCCCGGCTCGCCGGTGCCAACATCATCAGGTTTGAGGAGAACGGCGGCAAGGTGAAGGTGATGATGGCCGGGTTTGCCCGGGCACGGGACCCCGGCTACGAGGCCGTCGTGATGCTCGACGGTGACGGCCAGCACGACCCCGACGAGAGCCCAGCCATGACGGCACCGGTGCTCACGGGCGAGGCGGACCTCGTCATCGGCTCCCGGTTCCTCGATATCAAGGCCGATGTCCCCACCTATCGCCGGGCTGGCCAGGCGGTCCTCAACGGGTTCACGAACCTCTCAACCGATGGCAGGTTTGCGACGACCGACTCCCAGTCGGGCTTCCGGGCGCTCAGCCGCCGGGTTCTTGAGAACCTCACCTTCTCTTCAGAGGGCTCCATCATCGAGTCCGACATGATCGCCCACTTTGCCCCCCTCGGCCATCTTCTGGCCGAGGTCCTGATCTCGGTCACCTACGATGTCCCTCGCAAGCACAAGAAAAACCCAGTTCCCCGCGAGGTTGGGGTGCCCGCCAGGATCGTGGGGCGGGTTGAGTATCGGCGGCCGCTGTTCTTCTTCGGGATCCCGGGTGGTCTCCTCACCCTGCTTGGGTTCGGTGCTGAGATCTATACCTCCTCGGAGTTCTACCGGAGCTGGCAGTTTCACTATATCATATTTACTGTAGGAATAACTGTGCTTATTCTTGGACTTTTATCAGTTGCGTCCGGATTGATCCTTAACTCCACGGTATCGATAGTACAGCCCCAGACAAGAAAAGAGGTGTGAATACTATGGAAATTGCATTCTTTGACGTTTACAATCCCATACCCATTAACAGTGGTGGAGATTGGTATCGATTCCAACTGCTTAGCGACATGGGGCAGATGTATGAGGTGACAGAATATTTTACCTACAATCTAGAAGATAAAACTGGATACTCGCCCCCGGTAGTGCCATTCAGAACGCGGCACATCCCTTCGATAATCCCCTGGCGTAAGTGCTCGAAGATCTTAGAGATGTTTAAACCGGAGTATCTGTTCCCTCTAGGTTTTGGTAAAGATATTCATGCGGATATTATTTTTGTCAGCACTGTATGCTATCATCTTGGAAAAATAGTGTCAGCTATTCGGAACATCCCGATCGTGCTCGTAATGCACAATATCGAGTGGCAGTATCTGAAAGGGAATGGATCTTCACTATACCTGCCGATGAAGATCTATGAACATTACGTAATGAAACATGTCGATGCGATCATTGCTCTTTCACCAAGGGACTATGAATACGTCAAGAGCAAATTCCCTGAAAAAAAGTTATTTTATATCCCCCCAGTAGTCGACACAGCGATATTCAGGAGCGATGGACCCAAATATGATTTTGGGGAGGATAAATTCAACCTTCTCTTCTATGGTAGTTTAGATAGAGAGCAAAATATTGAGGGGCTGAAATACATTATCACTTCGCTGATACCTGCACTGAAGCAATCAGGGGTAATGACTGGTGTTCGGGTGAATATTTTTGGGTCAGGGATCCCTCCGGAGGAACTTATGCTAGAAAGTAATTCGGATATTAATTACTTGGGACAGGTAGAAAACCCTGGGGAGTATGTTCGAGGTGCAGACCTAGTTCTTGTCCCGCTAAAAAATCCAGGTGGTATGAAAATCAGGTTGCTCGAATCCATGGCGTGTGGAAAAACTATTGTAGCGACGCCTGAAGCGAAAGCAGGACTGCCAGATGGCTTAGCCAAATATGTGCATACCGCTACCTCAACGGCTGAATTTATTGAAACTATCAACAAAATACGGACAGGAGAATGCGCTAATATGGTCGATGGCGACGTAATTCAAAAGTACTTTTCGGGGAGCTCGATAACAGATGTTGTCGATAATTTTAGGAAGTGACCGACCTGCTATGCGTATGATGTCGTCTTCTATCCATCTAAAGAAGAGCATCGAGCATGCATCTATGAGTTGTTCAGAGCCTCAGGAACCCACGCAGAGCAGACCAGCAGAAGCAATGACAGGTATTGAAAAAATTCTGATGAAAGAAAAGCCAGAGGTCGCCCTTATTCAGGGAGATACAAATACGGTTCCTGTAGGTGCCCTTGTAGCCTCGAGGCTCCACATCAAAATCAGTCGTATAGAAGCAGACCTCAGGAGTTTCGACCGTCAGATGCCAGAAGAGATCAACCGGTTTGTCACCGATCACATTTCAGATCGTCTCTCCGCCCCGACTGAAACTGCATGGCAAAACCTAATCAAAGGAGGGATTCGGGAAGAGGAAATTTTCATCACCGGGAACACTATTGTGGATGCGGTCCTGCAAAATCTTGTGATGGTCCGAAAGAAAGTAAGCATTCTTCAGAAAATGTGCCTCGCCTCACAGGAGTACTTCCTTGCCACAGCTCACAGGGCTGAGAATGTCGACATTAAGGAGCGATTTAAGGGAGTCTTAGAGGGCCCCTTTATCATCTGCAATGAGTTTTCCCTTCCAGTTATATTTGCCATGCACCCTCAGACAGTGAGGGTTCTTCAGACCTTCAACCTATCAGTCGATAAGATCCAGAACATAAAGCGCCTTGAACATCTTGAGTTCCCTCAGTTTAAGTCAAATGCAAGGCTCGTTCTTACTGACTTTTGCGGGCTTCAGGAGGAGGCATGTATTCTTGGTGTTCCATGTGTGACTCTCCGGGACAACACTGAGCGGCCAGAAACCCTAGAGGTAGGGGCAAATGTACTGGCAGGGACAAATCCAGGTGAAATGGTTAGTTGCGTCAAAAAATCCTTGGACTCCAGTCTTAATTGGAGAAACCCCTTTGGGGGATGGTTGTGCCGAGCAGAGGATTGGTAGAACTTAAAATTGTAGATGAAATATGAAAAACATAATTATGTTAAGATCCCACTATCCGGATACAAGGTTGGAGAAAGAGGCCATAGCTCTCGTAAAATCTGGATATAACATAACATTGCTTGTTTGGGATAGGGGGAGAACCAGCGAAATTCAAGGGTCCTGCCTGTATCAGGTAAAGAGATTTAAATTAACGGTTTCACCAGATAGCCTCAAGGTCTGTTTTTATTTGCCCTTCTGGTGGCTTTACATAGTGTTTCAATTGCTGATTGAAAAATGGGATGCCATACATGCCGCCGACTTTGATACTTTTGCCCCTGCGCTTATTGCAGCGAAGGTCGCAAAAAAGCCCATTATATATGATATCTTTGATTTCTACGCGGATATGATCAGATTCCCTATATTTCCAAAAATTTCTAGGGCTTTCTTTGCGAGAATTGATCGTTTCCTTACGAAGTTTGCAGATGTCGTTATCCTACCCGACGAGTCGCGAAGAGAGCAGATTGGTTTTTCTGAAAATGAAAACGTCGTAACTGTCGTTAATGCGCCACCAGATATTTTCTCCAATAATAGCGTAGTTCTGGATTCTATTTCAGAAACCTTCACCATTTCTTATGGCGGGAGTATCAGTGATGATCGAGGCACAGATGCTATTTGCAAGGCGGTCAGGACTCTCTCTGATGTTAGATTAGTGGTCATGGGGCCGTGCCCTGAGACATACGGCGCCCATTTAAAGAGCATTTGCCAAAATACACTAAATATTGAATTATGTTTAAAGTGGACTCTACATGAAGAAATACTAAAGCAAGCAGTGGCTGCTGACATGCTGTTCGCTTTTTACGACCCAGATGTCCCTAATAATAAATATGCCAGTCCCAATAAGCTGTTTGAGGCTATGATGTGTAGCAAACCGATTTTGGTCAATGATGGCACTAGCACAGCCAAAATTGTGAGGGAGGAAGACTGTGGCCTTGTTGTGCCGTATGGGGACATTGACGCCATCAAGCATGCAATTCTTACGCTCAAAAATGATCCGGCCTTCTGCAAGTGCCTTGGGGAGAATGGCCGGAGGGCCTATGAAACAAAGTACAGCTGGGAAATTATGGAGGGCCGGTTGCTGGAACTCTACGAGAAATTGAATCCTGAGCAGAGGCAGGTGCGGCAGTTTATTCGTCACCTTGCACAGCCCGACACCGGTTGTAGGGAGGACACCTCAAAATGAGCTAGGAGATCGAGGAGTTGATGTCTTTGTTGGGCCATTTCCACGGGGGTGCGGGAGGAGATCTTCCCCCTCCCATCAGAGCGTCCCGAGACGAGAGTTGGGAGAAAAGAAGAATGTTTAGTAAAGATTTGATAATATGGATCAAGATGTCTGGTACAGATTCTGAGCACAAACGGTATTGTTCCTCTGTATCCTGGCGGTAGACTACCTGTGATCGCGATTATCCTCGGCATCCGCCCAGAAATCATCAAAATGTCTCCGATCTTCCGGGCTTGTGAAACCCTGGGAGAGAGCTACTGCACACTCCACAGCGGCCAGCACTACTCCTACGAGATGGACCGGGCATTCTTCGAGAACCTCGAACTCCCTCAACCAGAGCACAACCTCGATGTCAGTTCAGGTGCCCATGCCAAGCAGACGGGGGAGATTATGACGGGTATCGAGAGGGTCCTGGACAAGCCCATGGTCGTACTCGTCCGGGGGATAGGAACACGGTGCTTGCGGGTGCCCTCGCCGGATCGAAACTGCATATTAAGGCCAGTCATGGGGAGGCAGGTCTCCAGAACTTTGACCGGCGAATTTCGGAAGAGAACAACCGGTTTGTTGCGGATCACATCTCAGAGGCCCTCTTCCCACTGACTGAAACAGTCGTGTTTACCGACTCCGGGGATCTGTAGGAAGAGTCCTGCATCCTCGGCGTGCCTTATGTCATCCAGTGGGAAGACACGGAATGACTGGAGACGGTCGAGGTCGGGTGAACATCCTTGCCGGGGCTGATCCGGGTGTAATGTCAAACCGTGCCAAGGAGATGCTAGCACAGGGAAGGTCATGGAAAATCTCTTTAGGGATGGAAGAGCAGGGGAGCATATTACTCAAGAGGTTTTGAGATGCTCTCTGTAGGTATTCTCAGGATCGGATGCTACGAACCTCAGGTGCAATCTCTCGCTTCCGTAACATATCCTCTATTCAGAAACCTGGGGTGTGAGACATGTGAAAGGCGCCATGCCTCGCTCTAACCTGGATAGCATTTGCTGTGTATGTTTAGTGGAGTTCCTCTAAAATGGAAGAAATTGATTTGTGTGGCGTTTCGGTGGTTTCTTTCTTCGCTGGCACAGCCTTTAGTGTTCCGATATCCAACCTGTCCGATATATTATCGGCCACCAGTGAAACATATGTGATTGTCGGTGCATATGAGCACATTCACTTTCAAAAGTCGAACGATTTGGTGCATATATACACCGTTCCTTATCAATCCGGGGCATCAATAATTCGGCAAGCATTTAGATATAGTATGTTGCAGCTAAAGATTATCATCAGATTATTTTCATTAAGGAAAAAATTTTGGAGTGTTGTTTTCTTCATGGAATCCCCTCCCCTACTCCCCATAACCGCTGCGAAGATATTCAATAATAACGTGTACTGGTTATTACCATCTAAAATTTCACTTTTGTCCGAGGATATACCATCCAAACTAACTACGATTCTCTCGGAAATCTGTTACAACTTGTGCAACGGTATCATCCTATATTCTCCAAGCCTGGTCCCGTATTGGAACCTCGAACCCTACCGTCACAAAATCCTTATCGCCCACGAACATTTCCTCGATTTCAAGATCTTCACCGTCACCACTCCCCTGCCTGACCGCCCTCTTCTCATTGGCTACATCGGCCGGTTAAGCGAGGAGAAAGGCGTCCAGCACTTCGCCCAGGCTCTCCCTGCCATCCTCGGTTACCGGCAGGGCCTCCGGGTGCTCATTGGTGGGGATGGGCAGTTGAAAGAGACGATCGCGATCTCCCTGCAGGAAGAGGGACTCACCCCCTGTGTCGACCTCCCGGGCTGGATTTCTCACGACGACCTTCCCAACTACCTGAACCAGCTCCGCCTCCTCATCCTCCCCTCCTACACCGAAGGGCTCCCGAACATCATGCTCGAGGCGATGGCCTGCGGGACCCCGGTACTCGCGACGCCGGTCGGGGCGATACCGGACGTCATAATAGACGGCAAAACCGGATTTATTATGGAGAATAACACGTCGGAGTGCATCGCGAAGAATGTGATCCGGGTGCTGAACTCCCCAGACCTGGAGCAGATCGCGGAGGATGGAAGGCGGTTTGTGGAGGAGCATTTTACGTTTGAAAAAACCGCAGAGAACTGGAAGAGAATTCTTCAGAGGAACAGGTAACCTCACTTCTAACAAGAGTCCGTGAGATTTATATACTATTTGAGAAATTCAACATTGCGGTTTGGTAAAAATCGGATCAAAGGGTTAGCGCAATGGAGGGGATGTGTGAAGCATGAAAATTAGACATTTTCTCTCTCTTGTGGCATATTATGGGGTTGCTATCCATCTGCCAGTCAGCTCTATAGGCTACTTTAGGATTGGGGACTATTGTAGTTATATAAGACGATACCTATGTAAAAATATATTCAAAAAATGCGGAAAAGGTTGTAATATAGAACATGGGGCAAAATTTGGTTTAGGCGATAAGATCATTATCGGCGATTACTCTGGTATGGGAATTAACAGTAGCATAGCAAATGGAACCATTATAGGAAAAGGGGTCTTGATGGGACCAAATGTTACGATACTCAGAGCAACACATGTATTTGATAGGACAGATATATCAATAATCGATCAAGGGTCTGTAGAGCATCCCCCTTTAGTGATATGTGATGACGTTTGGATTGGGCACAGTTGTCTGATCCTGCCAAAATGCCAAAAGATTGGCACCGGAGCGATTATAGGGGCAGGGTCTGTGGTTACCAAGGATGTTCCTGATTATACCATTGTAGGAGGCGCTCCTGCTAGAGTCATAAAAAAACGGAAGTGACCCAAAGTTTGTCCCAAAACCTTCAAGGTCTGATTGCACATGCCAGATGATTCAAGCTAAGAATTGAGGCTTAGTAGCGTTCGTATCGGCGATCAATCTTCTCGAACCCCAGACTCTGCATGATTTAGGGATTATGCTCTCCATCCTGACCTTTTTTCCTGTTTTCGTGCCGTACCCCGCAAGATCTTTATATTTCTAACCCCCTGATATTATGTCCTATGGAAAACTGGGCTCGTACCTGGCTGCTCGACCGGCGCTGGAAGAATGAGATGTGTCTTGAGAGCAAGGAGATCCAGAGGAAGCCCCTACCGTCTACTGGTCGATGAGTGTCTATGACATGGCCACCACATCGCCGAAGAAAGTGAGCGTGTATCTTGGCCGGCTCACGCAGGGAGCGGGGCTCATCCCCAAAGGGATGCAGGATGCACGTCTCCCCCGTCCTCCCCCGATCATCCAGGAATGTGGGAACGCTGCTCTCCCGACAACTGGACAGCGTTCCGGGACCTGCTCCCGCCCCTCTAGCGGCCCTCTAGGATGCCTTCCTAGGCTGCTGGCAGGAACTCATCGCCCTGACCACCACCTGGATCGCCGGGTACACGCCACTCTCCTGGGTCGGGGACATCTAGGAGAAACTTGACAACGTCCCCCGCGATCGCCCCAAACTGTGATCCCCGCACACTCTCCAGGATTCTCACCGCAGTCCGCGGGGACCAGGGCATCCAGCAGATCGTGTTCCGGTACCTTGCCTCTCCTGACCCGCCGACTCATCTATGGCCTCTTGTTCGCCATCTCGTACTCCTAGGCCGCTGACATTGCTGAGTTCCGCTACAAAGCTGATGGTGTCTGGCTGCCGCAGGTCAACATTGCGCTCTTCAGCGCGATCGATACCGGGCTCCTGGTGATGCTCCGGGCCATGCCCGGTTCTATCCGGGATGCTGCCACCTTCGTTGGGTCACTACAGAAGGCTAGGACCCCGCTTGTCCTTTCTCGGCGCCACACCAGCACCCGGTACGAAACCCGAATCCCTCTCACCGACTACTTCTTCTACCACAAGCGGCTCATTCATGCCGGGAAAGGAGAGATGGGCGGGGTAACGCACTACCTTTACGAGGATATTGATCTGGTAGCGGATAAGGAGAAAAATGCTCTACCGGTTGCTGAGGAAGACCAGATCGACTGGGAGACGCTGAACCGGCGGCTGAAGCGCGCCGACCGGATCCTGATCGTCTCCTCGCTCACGGCGGAGTTCCGAGAGATCCATGACCTCTACAAGTCCTGGAACCTGGTTGAAGACCATTTTGCCGCACTCAAGGGCCTGATCCAGGTGGATAAACTCTATCTCTGGGGGCAACGATGGCCTTCGGCCACGTCTTTGTTGGTACCTCTGCCTCTCCCTCCGTTGCTGGATTCTGGACCGGATCCAGCAGGCGGGGCTGACCGCGCACCCATCACCCCAAGGGATTGCTCCTGGAATTCTCAAAGGTCTATGCAGCGGAGAGTGGTGAGGAGAGGTGGATCACCGTGGTGCCCAAACAGATACAGAAGATCCGGGAGAAACTCGAACTCGGCATATTCCCTAATGTGAGGATTTAGGGCTTGAACGCCTCAATCCGCTGAAGGAATATTCAATGGACTGCGCCTCCTGAACCCGCTCTAAATTCTTGTCCTCCCCTCCTACACCAAGGGGCTCCCGAACATCATGCTCGAGGATGGCCTGCGGAACCCCGGGTGCTCGCGAACCGGTCGGGGTGATACCCGACGTTATCGTGGACGGGATAGCAGCAGGGTTTATTATGGAGAACAACTTCTTGGAGTGCATTGTGGCATATGCCCGGGTGAGTACATTGAAGATAAAGTATTTCATCTCCGGTTATAACTCCGATAGTGGCGTAAATAAGAAGTCATTCAGCCAGGTATCGGAATTGAGCCGGTTAGGGCTGGACATCGAACTGATACTCGTCAGTGTTGAAGATGCTCATTACCCCTCCTACGACTTTTTAACAACCTACAGGGTAGATAATGTTCCAAAGGGTGATTTTTTTGGATGGCTCAAGTGTTCCCGCAAGATCAGCAAGGTATTCGGTGAAACAATAGAATCCCTGGGCCCTGATGATATATTATATACTAGATATTCGATTCCTTTTCCTCTATATTACCCGAGTAAATACCTCAAACGGTTTAGAACCTGTAAGATTGTGATAGAGCATCAGGCAAAAGAGATAGATGAATTTAAATTAAACGGTAAAAATCTCCCTTATTGGTCTGAATATATCTTTGGAAAGTTTTTCAGAGAACAATCTGACGCCATTGTCGGTGTCACCAACGAGATCACCCAGTATGAGATTGCCCGCGCCGGAGATCCTGAAAAGCCCCATCTTACAATAGGAAATGGCTTTGCGGTCCAATCAGTCCCCGTGAGGGAGGCCCCGCACTACACCGACAATGATCTCCATCTCCTCTGCGTCGCCAGTGTCAGCCGCTGGCACGGGCTCGATCGGCTGCTCCAGGGCCTCGCCACCTATAATGGAACACCAAAAGTCACACTCCACATTGCCGGAGATGGAGCAGAGTTACCCCATCTCCAGAAACTGGCTGGCGACCTCGGTATCAGCGATCGTGTGGTCTTTCGCGGCTTCACCACCGGTAAGGTTCTCGACGCCCTCTTTGACCAGTGCCATATTGCGGTGGGGAGCCTTGGGATCCACAGGATCGGTCTGAAGGAGGCATCGGTTCTCAAAGCCCGTGACTACTGTGCCAGGGGAATACCCTTCATCTACGGAATACCTGATCCAGACTTCCCCGCTGACTTCCCGTATATCTTCCACCTCCCCGCCGACGAGAGTCCCATCGACATCGAACAGATCCGGGCATTCGCGAAGATGGTCTGCGCCGATCCCGACCACCCACAGAAGATACGCCGCTACGCTGAGGAGCACCTTGACTGGTCGGTGAAGATGAAGAAACTCAAGGATTTCCTGGAGACGCTGGTCGGGGAGGGTGAAGATAACAACCCTCCGGAACCCGGCATGTCTCCTCTTGCCGGAAAAGGACTGAAGGTCCCCGTTGGCACTGCGCTGTCCGGTGCAGGCCAAGGTGTATCAGTGCATCACCTTCAAGGATGTCAAGAGAATGGGGACGCTGGACCCGGCGAAAAGATGCCTGAATGATTGTCGCCAGCAGGCTCCTTCTCGTTCATGGCAATCTCCCGGAGATCTAGTTCCTGAGATCTATAAAAACTGTGTAACTGTTCAGCCCTAACTACTGTGTTGAATAAGTCCGGTCACCCGACCACAAACGTGAAGATGACGGGTGCCCCTGCCGGTCTTCCATGCCACAGAAAGAACGCTGGGGACGCCCGTACCTTGACACTCGCGACTGGAGTCTATAGAATGAACGCCTGGTGCGGCGTGGAGAATTCTCTCTCGCTTGACTTCATCGAGCAGTGGGCTTCATCGAGCAGTGGGATGATCTCCTTGGCCAGATGAACGCCGGCAAGCGCGGTCGGCCATTCCGCTGTCCCGAACCGTTCATTGCGTGGATGGCTTGCATTCATGTCTTCCTCCAGATGCCCTACCGCCAGATGGAGGGGTTTGTCTGGACGCTCGCGACATTCATTCCCTCTCTCCGGGCAGCCAACTATACCACCCTCTTCCGCCGGATCCAACGCCGGGATCTCTCGCTCACTGTAACACCCGAGCTCCTCGCCGAGGATATCATCATCGCCGTCGACAGTACCGGGATCAAGGTCACCAACCGGGGCGAATGGCTGCGGGAGAGGTGGCAAGTCCAGCGCGGCTGGAACAAAGTCCATGCGATGATCGACGTCGAGACCAACCAGATCCTCGGCCTGGAGGTCACCGATGAATCGGTCCAAGTCGACTGGATGCTCGTCCCCCTGCTCGACCAGGTCCAGCAGCACTGCGGCGAGGAGCGCCCGGTACACAGGGTGCTTGGCGATGGAACCTATGACCGAAACGAGATCTTTGCGACGCTCGAACACCGGAATATCCTCTCAGGGATCAAGACGCGGGCGAATGCAGCAACCCACTCGACTGGAGCACCCTATCGTGCCGAGTGTGTCAGAGACGGGATCCGAGTGGGAGGATATCAGCTGTGGTCGTGGCTAACCACCTGTGGGATGCGATGGAAAATCGAAGGGACTTTCTCCAGCCTCAAACGGATCTTCGGCGAAGGAGTGCGAGCGACGTCCCGGGAAGGGATGTTTCGCGAGATCCGGATGAAAGTAAACGCCTACAATATGCTGATAGCGATGGTGGCCTGAGCGAGGGCGCAGCAGATACCGGCAGGGGAACCACGTCGGATATTATGCAACACAGCACCCTAACCCAAATATTTTCTTATAATTGCGGCGAAATAGAATTCAGTGGCTGCTGATATCCTCAATCCTTTAAAGAGTGTCGAGAATCGTTCATTCAGCTACACCGTTGCGGATATCCCTGTTCTTCTCGCAACCATCGACGGCCTCAAACGCATCATCACGGAGCAACAGCGTACCATCACTGAACTCCGTGACGACTGAACTCCGCGACGAGAATGCTCGCCTGAAGGCTTGGATTGCCGATCTCGAAACCCGGTTGAACCAGAGCAGCTGGAATAGCAGCTGTTCTCCATCGCTGGAAGGATGCGATCTCCGGGTGGACAGAAAGGGTATGCAGGGCCACCCTTCAGCCTACCGCTATCCCGGATGCGATCCTCTCATTCTGTCTCTGTCTATCTCACGTATGGTACATCCCTGGAAGACGCTGACCCGATTGCTGTGGAACAGCGTCAAATTTATGATAACCCTCCCATACGGGTTATCGTGACCGAGCATCGTGCAGAATACAAATGGTGTCCTCACTGCAGGTGTTCCCATCAGGTTGCATTTCCCGCCGAGGCGGCTCATTCCGTGCAGTATGGCACCCGCCTGAAGGCGTTCCGGGTCTACTCCGGCACCTACCAACTGCGTTCATGTGATCAGGTCTGTGGAATGGTTTCTGGGCTGTTCGGAGTTCTTTGAGCGGGCAACCGTGGCCGCGGCCGTGGGGGAGTGCTCCCGGAACCTGACGGGAGTGGACGAGCGCATCCGGGAACTCCTGCACGGAGCACGAACCCTCCATGTCGATGAAACCGGCATGCGGGTGAACGGCAACCAGCACTGGTTTTATCTCTGCGGGGTTGAAGGGGCAGAGCGGGAAGACCCCCTGCGCAAGCTGGGGGATGGGAGCGGAGCCCCTTCGCCCTGCGATCCTCGTGTCCTCTGATCCCATATCTCTATGACAAATGACAGCGCATACTCATGCGAGAGTCCGCAGGAGAGTATTCAGATGCACCTTGCCACCAAGATCAAGATTCAGGTGACACCCGATCAGGCCGACGTGCTCTGGCATCTCTCCGAGAAGTGCCGGTTACTCTACAACTTCGCTCTTGCCGAACGAAACCAGAACTATCAGGAGAACAAGGATCGGGCCGACAAGCAGTACATCGGGTATGTGCAGCAGGCGAACGCTCTTCCGGAACTGAAGAAGAAGTACCCCGAGTACCAGTGGGTCTACTCCAAAGTTCTGCAGACCACCCTCAAATCGCTGGACGACAACTTCAAGTCGTTCTTCGCGCTCCGACAGAACGGCGACGAAGACGCCAACCCCCCGGGGTTCAAGGGGAGAGATCATTTCTGCACGCTCCGCTACAACCAGAGCGGGTTCAAGATCCACGATGGCCGGATCCGGTTCTCGCACTTTTACAACGACATTCCGCTGGCGTTCGATCTGCCCGAAGATCGGACGTTCGTCAACGTCAAGCAGGTGGATCTCTTCTACGACGACCTGAAGGAAGCGTACTACGTCTCCATCGTCCACGAGGTTCAGCCGGACCAGAAGTACGTTGACAACGGGATCTACCAGGCCTGGGACCTCGGGGTCACGAAGCATGTCGCGGTCAACAGCCACGGGAAGTTCCTTGAAGTCACCAACGCCCGACCGGATAAGTACTGGAACCCGAAGATCGATGCCGTGCAGTCCCGACGAGACCACTGCAAGAAGAAGAGCCGGCAGTGGCAGAGACTCAACCGTGCCAAGCGGACGATGGAGCGGAAGCGGAGCAACCAGCTCAGAGACTTCCAGCATAAGGTGAGCAGGAAACTCGTGGAAAACACCCGGGCCGCCACAATCCTGGTCGGTGACCTCTCCGTCAAGCAGATGCCGAAGTCAAAGCAGGCCACGCCCGGGCTCAACCGCGCCACCCAGAACGCGGGACACCTCTCACGGTTCATCGGATTGTTGACCTACAAGGCAGCCCTTGCAGGTAAGAGAGTAATAACAATCGATGAACAGTACACGACGAAGACCTGCTGTGTCTGCGGAGCGGTTCACGAGATGCCGCTCGGGAAACGCGTTATGGACTGTGCCTGCGGGAACTGCATCGATCGCGACCACAACAGTGCGGTCAACATCATGGTACGGTTCCTATCACAGAATGCCCTGTGGACGGGCTACCGACAGTTCGCCGGTAATCTGCGACAAACAGGTCCGAGGATCCCTGTGATCCCCGGACACTCGCAGGAAGCCCCCTGCGCAAGCGGGGGGTAGTTCACGTCGCCGGTACCGAACTTCTCACCTGCTATGGGCACCGTCGAATACGAGGATAGCAGGCAATCGATGCATGCGGATTCTGCCCGCGTTTCGGGGGACGATGATCCATGGCTGCTGGGTGCTGTATTTCGGGTATTCCAGTGACCATCCTCTCTGTCACGCTCATCTTCTGCGCGAACTGCAGGGGGTCTCGGAGAACTCCGGGCATCGGTGGAGCGAAACTCTTCGTGCTCTCCTCATCAAGATGAATACAGCTGTGGATGCCGCCAAGCAGAGCATCGCTGCTCTGCTGCCGGGCATCCGTGCTGCCTTTGGAGAACGGCATCACACGATTCTCGAAGCAGGGAGGAAGGCAACGGAAACCACCGGAGTTCCCGAGGATCAGGGGGAAGCGCGGCAGAAAGAAGCAGTCCAAGGCGAGGAATCTCCTGGACGACTGTCACAAATATCATCGAGAAATCTTGGCATTCCTGAGGGATTTCACCATGCCCTTCACCAATAATCAGGCCGAACGGGATCTCCGGATGATGGGACTGTAGCAGGAGATCTCCGGAACATTCAGGAGCGACGAAGGGGCTCGGAACTTCCCCATGTGGAGTACTCGATTGGACCCGATTTGTAGTATGCCCTATCTTCTCCAATGAGATTATCTGTCACGTAGACGTTTCCTACTTCATAAATCTGCCAGACGGGCGGCGATTGGGTGTAATAGAACCAGTTGTGGTCGATGTACGCCCCGACACGGGGCTTGCCCCGGATAGCTATTGGATACGCTGTATAAGGCTCTGTGGCAAGGAATGTGTTGTGGTGAATCTTAATGAGGTCACCTGCAATCAGTTTTCCTGGGTTTTCCGGGTCGGGTTTCTCGTGCATGTCAACGCTATGGAACCCATTGGAATTTGGACCAAATACATTGTATCTCGCCTCGTACCCATCTCCGGCGTTTCCACCTCCACAAATCTCATGTGCGCAATTGTCAAGATAGTTTGCCTCAATTAACGCCGTCGTACCTCCGCCCCCTACAAGAATGCCGTATCCGTAATTTGCGCCTCCACCCGAAATATATCCTTTACACTCATGAATATAGTTGTGATGGATGTATCCGCCATCTTCTAATTCAGGTCCACTACTTGTGACTTGGAAGGAAATTCCGGCTCCGCTCCAGCCCCATATCTCGCAGTTGTCTACTTCCATCGGATACCGGGTATAAATACTAGTTCTCATTTCAGTGTTTTTATCACCTTTGTCCGGTCCCTCGATACGTAGACCCGTAAACCTCACCCAATCCCCGGAGGGGAGAAATATACCTTCCCCTGGCCAGGGGGCATCACCGGGAAGTCTTTTTTGATAAATTCGTCCCCCAGCAGATCCGTTCTCGCCCCGGTTGCTCGCGATGGTGACTCCGGCCGGCACCCGAATGTTGAAGTAGCCGCTCATGTCGATGTTTGCGGTGCCTTCGATATAGATGACATCCCCGGACCGTGTGCTCTGCAGGGCGAAGAGGAGTTCATCCCGTGTGTCGACGATGTACTTGACGCGGGGGTCGTTCCGGCTGATGATGTCGGTATACCCGTCACCTCCACCGATGGGGTTTCCGGTCGGGTTGGCAGCCGCCCCGCATTCACCGCTGGGCGTTGGTATCGGTATCGGGGTCGGTGCTGCAGACGCAAACTCGACATACGCCAGGTCTGCCAGTCCGGTGTCCGTGGCAATCTGCATCGTGTGCTCACCGGCGGCGAGGGGTATCTGCACCGTGGTGGGAGCAAACGTGAACCAGCTGCTGGTATTGGGCGCGTAGACCGTAGCGACCTTCTCCCCGTCCACCAGCACTGAGAAGGACTTGCTGTTCTCAGTGGTGCTGGTGTAGAACGTGGCAGCATAGGTACCGGATTCGGCTACCTGCACCTGAGAGTACTGAAGCCACTCGCCTGGGTAGGTGTGGGCGATGACCGGCACATCTACAGCATCCCGCAAGCCGGTATCCACAGCGGCGTCGTCGGTGCGGTACGCATAGCCGCCCTGATTGCCAGCCACAGTATCATGGTAGGCAACGCCCTCTCCTCCGTAGTCGAAATCAACGAAGTTGATCCGGCCGGGCACCGTGTGTGCCTTGTAGGGTTTCTGCACATCGGAAGGGTTTTCCGTAGGCGTTGGTGTCCTTCCCCCATTCAGTGTCAATGGCATGGGGTGGTCGGTGATCGCAACCGAGATCGCCAGCGCTGCACAGAGCAGGATAAGAACGATGGGGGTCATTTCACTTGGACGCATTCAGTCCCAGTTTCTGACCCCTCTGATCTCTGATAAATCTTTTCGTTGGACGTGATCTGCTGATCCTTGGCACGATTCAGTGCGTCAAGAGAGGTTATCGTGCGGGGCCCCGGGTGGAGCGGGAAGCACCCCTGCGTACGCTGGGGGATGAATGCAGCGCCCCTTCGTCGCGATCACGCATCCCCCTGCGTGGCAAATCTCCATGCCGGAGGCAATCGAACGCGATATTTGCAGGAACGGATTCGTGCTGCTCGAGCCGGTGGACTCACTCCAGATGGGGGAAGGGATGATAACTGAAATATCTCAGCCGTAAGGGTAGGGTAAGTTACCGGTCCGAGGGCGCCGATGTAAATACGGTGTTAGGGTTGTCATTGGTGGTACTCGCGTCACCATGAGATGACATAGTGATAGTACCCCACAGGCCTGGGGACTGTTCCACCATCGCGCCTCGCAAGTTAAATTTGGATAGGAAGGAGTTTTCTGTGGGCCTTTAAAAAAGGCGAGTTTTGGAGAGCTAGGCAGGATTTCTCTTGCCTGTCCTCTCAGTTCAGTCATCAATTCCAATTCGAGTACTCGATCGGACCTGACTCGTGGTATACCCTATCTTCTCCAATAAGATTGTCTGTCACGTAGACATTTCCTTTCTCATAAATCTGCCAAACAGGCCCCAGATACGTGTAATAGAACCAATTGTGATCGATGTATGCTCCAATACGGGGCTTGCCCCGGATGGCTATTGGATACCCGAAGTCGTGCGCTGTGGAAAAGAACGTGTTGTGGTGAATCTTAATGAGGTCACCTGCAATCAACCTTCCCGGGTTTGCCGGGTCGGGTTTCTCGTGCATGTCGATGTTATGGAATGCATTGGTATTTGGACCGAAGATGTTGTATCTCGCCTCGTACCCATCCCCGGCGTTTCCGCCTCCACAGATCTCGTGCGCGCAATCGTCAAGATAGTTTGCCTCAATTAACGCCGTCGTACCTCCGCCTCCTACAAGAATGCCGTATCCGTAAAGAGCGGCTCCATTCGAAATATATCCTTTACACTCATGGATATAGTTGTGATGGACATACCCGCCGTCTTTTAATTCAGGCCCACCGCTTGTGGCCTGGAAGGTGATTCCGGCTCCACTCCAGCCCCATATCTCGCAGTTGTCTACTTCCATCGGGTACCGGGTATAAATACTGCTTCTCATTTCAGTGTTTTTATCACCTTTGTCCGGTCCCTCGATACGTAGACCCGTAAACCTCACCCAATCCCCGGAGGGGAGGAATATACCTTCCGTTGACCAGGGGGCATCACCGGGAAGTCTTTCTTGATAAATTCGTCCTCCAGCAGATCCGTTCTCGCCCCGGTTGCTCGCGATGGTGACTCCGGCCGGCACCCGGACACTGAAGTAGCCGCTCATGTCGATGTTTGCGGTGCCTTCGATATAGATGACATCCCCGGACCGTGCGCTCTGCAGGGCTGAGAGGAGCTCATCCCGTGTGTCGACGATGTACTTGACGCGGGGGTCGTTCCGGCTGATGATGTCGGTATACCCGTCACCTCCACCGATGGGGTTTCCGGTCGGGTTGGCAGCCGCCCCGTATTCACCGCTGGGCGTTGGTATCGGTGTCGGTGTCGGTGTTGGTGTTGGTGTCGGTGTTGGTGTGACCTTCGCAACCGTGATCTGCTCGGTGCGGACGTTGTTTGTCTCGTCACTCTCAGCGATCCGGTTGACGTAGTCCACGTGGGCCGTCACGGTGTGAGTCCCCTCCACGGCCTTCCAGGTTGCGCCGGCCGAACCACCATTGGCGGTCACCGTAGCCCAGGCCCCGGGGGCGATAGACGCGGTGTGAGTGTCGGACCAGACTGCTGGACCTGCCGCACCGTCATCAAACGTGAAGTGGACGCGGTGCTTCACGCGCGCAGGCGTGGGGGCATCGCCCTGGTTCTTGATCGTCGCCTTGAGCGTCACCGCACTCCCTGAGACCGGGCTTGCCGGGTCCCAGGAGATATCGGTCACCACAAGGTCCGGCTTCCCAGGCGAGGCCGGTGTCGGTGTCGGGGTCGGAGCCGGTGCTACAGGCGCAAACTCGACATACGCCAGGTCTGCCAGTCCGGTGTCCGTGGCAATCTGCATCGTGCGCTCACCGGCGGCGAGGGGTATCTGCACCGTGGTGGGAGCAAACGTGAACCAGCTGCCGGTATTGGGCGCGTTGACCGTAGCGACCTTCTCCCCGTCCACCAGCACTGAGAAGGACTTGCCGCCCTCTGTGGTGCTGGTATAGAACGTGGCAGCATAGGTACCGGATTCGGCTACCTGCACCTGAGAGTACTGAAGCCACTCGCCTGCGTAGGTGTGACCGATGACCGGCATATCTACTGAGTCGCGCCATCCGGTATCCACATCGGCGTCGTCGGTGCGGTACGCATAGCCGCCCTGATTGCCAGCCACAGTATCATGGTAGGCAACACCCTCTCCTCCGTAGTCGAAATCAACGAAGTTGATCCGGCCGGGCACCGTGTGTGCCTTGTAGGGTTTCTGCACGTTGGAAGGTTCTTCTGCCTCAAGTATGAGATCGGCACTAACTTTCCCTCCGGCGGTTACCGTTACCGTCTGTGGTTTCGGTGTGGTGTAGCCCGAGAGTTCGACACTCACGTTATGGACGCCAGGTGAGATTCCGGTGAACGTGTAGGGTGTTGCCTTCCCTGTGTCGGTCCCGTCCAGGTAGATCCTGGCTCCGGATGGCGTTGAGGTTACGGCGAGGCTGCCCATCTCGGGGTTGGATACCCTGATTTCGGTAGAATCACTCAGGGTGTAGGTTCCAGCCTGAAGGAGTATGATGCCCTCGCTGATAGCCTTCACCGCGGTCTGGATGACCTTGATGTCATCTCTTCCCGCTGTTCCGCTACTAATCACCTGGCCATTGCGGTCTTCTGCAATGATCTTCGTACCGTCGGTGTGTACAACGACATCGTAGGTACCTGGTGATACCTCCTGACTTTGCATGGTCTGTGTCGGTGCAGCCGTT
Organism: Methanoculleus sp. 10; assembly: GCF_913757945.1. Classification (NCBI taxonomy): domain Archaea; kingdom Methanobacteriati; phylum Methanobacteriota; class Methanomicrobia; order Methanomicrobiales; family Methanomicrobiaceae; genus Methanoculleus; species Methanoculleus sp. 10. Next base: position 171,329 of record NZ_CAJYDP010000007.1, read on the forward strand.
GTGGCCGTTGCAAGCACCATACATAGCACCAGTGCAAGAAATATGGGTTTTTTCATGTCGATTCTCCTTGATGCGCCCAGGGAGGGCCCCCTTTGCCCTCTCGACGGGCAGATGAGGGTAGATCCCTCAAAACTATTCTGTCGTCTTGATATATAAAAATATAAGATTCTATACTTTTTTTAAATCAATCAGAATCTATTATTATCAATTAATCGGTATTTTTAAATAAATATCTGCGAATTAATGGATTTTTAGTTTTAGATACGTTTTTATATATGAATGAGTTTTTGATTGGCCGACGGGTCGTTCGCCCCAGATTCCCGCAAGAGCAACGATTATGACTCAGCCTGGTGCGGGCGGCCCCCAAGTCTTCTCCTGTATCGGGGCACAATGAAACAGAACCGGGAGCCCGTAATCGCTTCGAAACAGGGAGTTTATAGAAGCTCGCAGATTCCACCTCCAGTAGAGGTTTGAAATTCACTGCATCGCGAGAAGGAGCCTGCCAATCGGAGCGCCGCCACCTCTCTGTACAGGGAGCCAGAATGTCCTGGCACAGTGGAAACGGGGGAAAAACTGCTTTCGCTTCTTCAAAATTGTCGAAGGTCGTCCCGAAAGCATTCGGTGACCGGGGATCTGGATTCTTCAGAGCACCCTCACGCAGATGTTCGGAGAATCGAGCAACATCTAGCGTTAGATCGCTGACACGGCTTCCCGCTCGGTTCGCGCCCTATGGTGCTCGAGCTCCGTTCCTGCCGGAAAGTCGCAAGTCTCACCTTACGGTGCTCCTGCTATCTTCCTCGAAACCCTGCGGGTTTCGCAGGGGGCTGGGAGGAGCGACTGGAAGGAGTCTGAGAAGCCCAAAGGTCTTCGAGGGTGCCGACCCGGCCGGAGGATGGGAGCTCGAGCACCTCCAGGTGCGAAGGGTGCCCCTCCTCCAGGTTGAGGTGTCTTGGGAAGACATCCCGGATTCGACTCCGGGTTCAACGCATCCTTCCGGGGGTGAAGGGCTGGGAAGGCCCTGGATACCCCAATTGAAATGGGGACGTTCGCCTCACTTGCTAAAATATCCCGAAGCGGGGGTATATCCTCTCACCCCGCCCGCACGCTCGCCCCGCAGTTCCTCGCTCGCGTCAGAAGCACCGACCCCCCGCAGTCGCCGAGCACCTCCGTCGCCGCCCGGGCCACACTCTGCATATCCGTATCGCCGACGGCATACACGGTTGGCCCGAAGGAGCTCAGGCCCGCACCGGCGGCGCCGGCCTGGACCAGCGCCTCGAGGAGCGCCAAAACGACTGGGTGTTGCATCGCAACCTCGACCTTCTTGAACCCGAGGGCTTGTATCCTGTTGATCGCCGAGCCAAAGAGGTCGAGGTCGTGCTCGACCAGCCCCGGGATCATCCGCATGAGCACTTCGTGGCAGAGTTCCCGCACCTCCTCTAAGGGCACCGGGCAGTGCGTGCGGAAGATATCGACTTCCTGTCTCCCGTGCGCCCCCGCGCTGGTATCGGGCGTAACGAGCAGGATGCGCCAGTCCTCCGGGAACCGGTGCCGGGCGAGGACCGGCGGCGGCGCGACGCCCCGCGATGCTGCCGAGGGGCGGAAGTCCTGTTTACCTCCCGGAGAGCCGAACCGGTGCCCGCCGTCCAGGATGAACCCGCCCTGCTCGAACGCCGCCGTGCCGATGCCGGAGGTCCCGCCGCGGCCGACGATCCGCGCGAGCTTTCGCACCGGGACATCCCGGTCGTAGAGCCTGCAGAGGGCGGCGGCCGTCGCGAGCGCAATCTGCGTCCCGCTCCCGAGCCCGGCATGCTGCCGGGCCACGGCATGCACCGTGATCTCCGCGCCGCCGGGGAGCCCGAGCCCCTCCGTCACCGCACGCGCTGCCTCGATGACCCGGCGGCGGGCAGCCTCGTCGCCGCCGTGCACGTTGATGCCCGGTCCTTTGCGTGCATCGATGACACACCCGGGCTCGTCGAGGGCGACCCCGACCCCGCCGTCCACCCTGCCCGAGGCGCCGTTCATATCGAGCAGCGTGATGTGGATCCGGGACGGAGCGTCGACCAGCACCCTGATATCGTCTGCAAACGCCGTGCAGGGGAAGACCTCCTCGATCGCGATCAACGGCTCGTCGCGGTGGATGATCCGGTACTCCCGGGAGAGCATCGATTCGCACCGGTGGACGTTGAACGTCCGGGCAAGGTCCGTCCCGGCCTGGATGACACGCGCGTCTGTGATCTCCCGGCGCGACTCTATCCGGTGGCGGCAGAGGATCCTCCCTATGGGGATATCCGCCCTCATGAGGTCCTGCCTGAACTCCGGAGCAAGCCGGCGCAACGGTGTGCGGGAGACCGCGTAGATGAGGACTTCGCCCGTAACACTGTCTTTTAACTCCACGATGCGGTGGTTGACCTCGTCGCCTGGCTCGATATCGAGTGCGGCCGCGGCCTCCGGGTCGGCGGCGACAATGTCCTGCACCCGGGTGGTGATGGTGACGGGGTGACCGGTCGCCATCTCAAGGAGGTTCGTCACCGACCCGTCGGTCCCGATGAGGACCTTCTGCATCGGGGAGAGCCTTCCTATGCGTTGCTCGATCTCGTGGATCTTCTCGCTGATCTTGTCTGCTGTCAGGGGTTGCATACCAGAATACGTGTACTGGTCGCACAGACTACAAAAAGGTGGTGCAGGGGTCCGGCCCGCCGGTTCAGTTCGAGAAGAAGAGGGAGAGGAAGTCCGGAGCCTGCACGAGCCCGAACGATCCCCCGGCCGCATCGCGCTCGGAGAACGCTGCTACGTCGTCCCTCCCCTTCCCAAGTATCGCAAATGGCACCGGCTCCCGGGTGTGGGTCTTATGCCGTATCGGCGTCGGGTGGTCGGGGAGGACCGCAACGGTCGTCTCCGGCCGGTCCAGGATGATCCCGATCGCCTCGTCGAGCCGCTCGATCGCCCGCACCTTCTCCTCCACGCTCCCCATATGCCCGGCCTCGTCGGGGGCCTCGACGTGCATGTAGACGAAGTCGAGGCGGTCGAGAGCGTCGACCGCGTACCGGGCTTTCGCCTCGTAGTCGGTGTCCAGGAACCCGGTGGCGCCCGGAACCCGGATCACTTCCATCCCGGCAAGGCGGGCAATACCGTTCAAGAGGTCGACTGCGGAGATCACGGCGCCGGATAGATCGTACTTCTCACGGAAGGGCGCAAGCGACGGTTTCCTCCCGCCGCTCCACGGCCAGACAACGGTAGCCGGAGTCTTTCCCTCCTGCAGGCGCCGCCGGTTGACCGGGTGGTCGGCAAAGACCTCCCGGGACCGCTCCATGCAGTCGAGGAGGATGCCGGCATCGTCTCCGCGCGGAAGGTACTCCCCGACGGCCCGGCTGACGATGTCGTGGGGCGGGGTGGTGGCGGCGCCGCGTGCCCCGGGAACCACCATCAGGTTCCGGTAACCGACCCCCGGGTAGACCCGGATGTCCCCGAGTGCGGCATCAAGGTCTCTGAGGAGTTCGGCACCCTCGGCGCTGGATATGTGTCCGGCGTTGAAGTCCTCCATCATCCCGTCCCGGACCGTGACCAGGTTGCACCGGTAGGCCATCTCTCCCTCCCGGAGGTTGACCCCCATACTGGCCGCTTCGAGCGGACCCCTGCCGGTATAGGAGGTGTGGGGGTCGTAGCCCAGGATGGAGAGGTTTGCGATATCGCTCCCCGGCTCGAACTCGTCCGGGACAGTCCGGAGCATCCCGCACCGCCCCTCACGGGCGATACGGTCCATATTCGGTATGTCTGCGTACTCGAGGGGCGTCCTGCCCCCCAGTTCGGCAAGCGGCTCATCGGCCATGCCGTCCCCGAGAATGAGGATGTATTTCATGTGAATCATGCGAATTTTCTGTGTAACCACGGGAATGCCGGATATTCGGACCCGGTTGCCGGGACAGGAGACAAACGCCCTGCTGCCGGCGTGACCGGGCGGCCTGCTGTACTGCCCTCGGACCTGTAACCTCTCACGGCCTCTGGGGGAAGTGCCCGGCTGAGGGCCGCGCACCCTCCTGCCCGAGCATGGCACGGACCGCCGTGCGGACGCTCTCCTCCGATGTGGTCCCGCACCGCCAGCCGAGGGCCTTGAGTTTTTCGACCGAGAGCTGCATCCTCGGCACATCGCCGACCCAGCCGCGTGCGCCGCCGGTGAACCGGTAGCGGACGCCGGAGAGACCCATCTCTTCCGCGACGATATCGGCGATCGCGACGACGTCGATCCAGTCTTCGGAGCCGATGTTGAAGATGTTCACCGGGTCGCGCGCGTGGTCGATCCCGAACTGCACGGCGCGGACGCACTCCCCGACCTCCAGGTAGGACTTTGTCTGCCTGCCGTCGCCGAGGATCTCGAGTTCCTCCGGGTTCTCGCGGAGTTTCCGGATGAAGTCGGATATAACGCCGTGGCCGCTCCGCTCGCCGATGATGTTTGCGAACCGATAGACCCACGCCCGCATACCGAATGAGTGGCAGTACGACGATATGAGCGCCTCACAGGCAAGTTTCGTCGCGCCGTAGACGGATATCGGCTCGAGCGGGGTATAGGTCTCCGGCGTCGGGATGACCGTGGCCTCGCCGTAGACGGTCGACGTCGAGGTGAAGACCAGTTCCGGCACGTTGTGCGCCCGCATTGCCTCGAGCACCCGGTAAGTGGCGAGGACGTTGTTCCTCACCTGGGAGTCCGGGGTTACGGCGCTCTGCCGGACATCAGGGTCCGCGGCGATGTGGTAGACCCGGTCTCCTCCCTCCAGGTGCTCCTGCCAGCCGTCGTCGAGCAGGTTCTGCCTGAGGAAGGTGACCCGACCGCCGGCCGCATGCTGCGCGAGGTTCTCTTCGGTGCCCGCGCTCTCGTCGTCGATGACCAGGACATCGTTTCCTGCCGCGACCAGGGCGTCAACGACGTGCGAACCGATAAAGCCGGCACCTCCGGTTACGATACAGAACATTGTAGAATAATAGCCCTCTCATGCTATAGGATTTACTTATGGAGGGGGCTCCGGGGCAGCCTCTTCATCGGGTACCCGGAGATTTTGCCCGTCAGGCGTCCTGAAGAGGGGGCGGTGACGCGGCGGCACGGGGAAAAGTTTATCTCTGCAGGGGGTGCCGTCGGGCTCACGCATTTCCCGCACCATCGATCTCCTGCCTGGGAGGTCGAACCTGATACGTGCCGGGCGCGTCCCCTCTCCACCAGGAGGGGGACAGCGGCCGCAAAGCCCCGCCCGTAAGGGCGAGGCAGGTTGCACCGGTATATTTTACAGGAACATCACCAACATATGAAGAACCATAAGGAGTTGTCCGATTGAGAGAGGCACGCATCCGTAGCGGAACCGGCCGGTTTCCGGTCGCCGCTGCCGAACCGGCCGCCGGTTCCGGCGGCATCCCGTCGCCGGGATCTGTCGATATCTTACCCGGAGCCGGGCTATGAACGGCCTGCGCCCGGAGATCCGGGAACACGCCGGGATTTACCTGCGCGGCCTGATGATGGGAGCCTGCGACATCATCCCCGGTGTCTCGGGGGGGACGATCGCCCTCATCACCGGGATCTACGAGCGGCTGGTCGGGGCTATCGGCAGCGTTGACCCGGCCTCGGTAAAGCACCTCGCGAGGGGCGACTTTGCATCCTTCCGCGAAGACCTCGGGAACCTCGATATCCCATTCCTCATCGTCCTCCTTGCCGGGATCGGCACCGCCTTCCTCCTCATGTCAGGGGTGATCCTCCTCCTCCTCACCGATCACGCGGTAGCGACGTACTCATTCTTCCTTGGCCTCATCCTTGCCTCTGCGGCCCTCATATTCCTTGAGATCCGCTCCCCCGGCGCGGCAACCCTCGCCTACCTCGCCGCCGGGACCGGCGCCGGCTACCTCCTCGGGGGCCTCGGCCACTTCGACGTCGGCCACTCTCTGCCGGTTCTCTTCCTCACCGGGATGGTGGCGCTCTGCGCCATGATCCTCCCCGGGATATCGGGAGCCTACATGACCCTCGTCCTCAACCAGTATGAGTTCATGCTTGCGGCGCTCCGGGCGCTCTCCCTCCCCGAGATATTCGCTTACATCGCCGGCGGGGCCACCGGGCTCCTCCTCTTCACCAGGGGCCTCAAGTATCTCCTGAAGACCTATCCGGGAGCGATGCTCGCCCTGCTCACCGGGCTGATGCTCGGTTCGGCACGGATGCTCTGGGAGAAGGGGTCCCTCGCCGGGGATATGGTGGCCGGAGGCTGGGTCTTCTTCCTTGCCGGTCTCGTCGTCGTCGGCGCAGTCGAGTACCTGAAGAGGCGCTATGCGGGCAGCGGGGCCTGATCCCCCCTTTCTCCCCCGCGGCGATCGGAAAACATACTTCCCCCAAAAGAAGCAAAGAAGTACAGTATCATGTTCATCGGCATCGATCACGGCACTACCGCGATGCGCTTCTCCACCGGGATGCAGGAGTTCAAGGTGTCCCGCGAAGAGGCCAGACACTTCTCGGTCTCCGACCTCTCCCGCCTCTGTCCCCTCGAGGAGATCGAGGGCATCGCCGTCTGCTACTCTATGGGCGACGGCATCTCTGCCATCACCAGTATCGAAAAGGTCAGCGACCGGGGCATCGTCTCCCGCGAGGGTGCCGGCAAGCACATCGGCGGCGGCACCCGGGTCTATGACCAGATCAGGGAGAGTGGGCTCCCCGCCGTCGTGATCCCCGGGCTGCACCGCGCATCACCGACCGATCCCCGGTTCAAGGCCTACTCTCACCAGGCGAGCCCGGAGAAGATTGGGATCCTGTACGAGGTCGTGCATGACCTCGGGGGCGACGTGGTGGTCTGCGACGCGAGCTCGAACACCGTCACGCTCCTCGTCACCGGCGGCCGGATCACCGGTGCGTTCGACGCCTGCATCTTTGCGCCCGGCACCCGGCACGGCGCTCTCGACGTGGATGCCATCCGCCGGATCGACCGGGGCGATTCCACGGCGAACGATGCCTTCCTCAATGCGGGCGTGGACCACACGATGCCCCCCGGCCTCAGGGTGGAGACGATGGCGATGTTTGCGGCGATGGAGTGCGCCGCGATGCTCCTCGTGAATCCCGGCGCCAGGGTCGCCCTCGCCGGCTCCATGGCGCCTGCCATCGCCCCGGGTGTGGAGGCGCTCCTTGCCCGGGAGGTCGCGGTCTACGACGAGTGGTGTGCGGCCCGGGGGCTTGCCCGGATCGCCCGCGACGTCTTCTCGGGGGCAACCGGGATCCTCGGGCTTGCGGTGGACCGGTAAGGTGCCGGTGCGGGGTGCTCCTGCCCGGGGGTAGTCATCCGGTCTCACGCTTCTTTATATGGTGCCGGGTCGTACACTGGACTGGAAAAGAAGGAGCCCACAGTATGCAGCCGGAATGCCCCAGTATCGCCGACCTCATGCTCCAGATGGCGTCAAGCATCGAGGATACGGCACGCGCTATGAACCAGGGAAACGCGAGCCGGTTTCTCGACGAGATCCTCAACGCAAAGCGGATCTACCTGGCCGGTGCCGGGCGCTCGGGTCTCGTCGCGCGAGCGTTCGCCCAGCGCCTGATGCACCTCGGGTTTGAGAGTTACGTCATCGGCGAGACGATCACGCCCGCGTTCGGGCGCGAGGATGTGCTCGTCGCGTTCTCGGGTTCGGGAGAGACCCGGTCCGTCGTCGACGCGTGCGAGACCGCCCGGGAGATCGGGGGGAAGATCTGCCTCATCACGTCGACCCCCGACTCGTACATCGGGCGCATGGCCGACTGCATCGTCGAGATCGGGAACAACCGGCTCAAGGATACGGATATCCCGAGCGACTTCGAGATCCGCCAGCTCACCGGACAGTACCGATCGGTCTCCTCGTCCTTTGCCCCTCTCGGGACACTCTTTGAGACCGCGGCGCTGGTCTTCTCCGATGCGGTCATCTCCGCCCTGATGGAAGTGAAGCACTGCACCATCGAGGAACTCGAGGGTCGTCTCGCGAACGTCCAGTGAGCGGGGGCTTGGGGGTCTCCACTCATGCTCTCTTCTCTTCCGCCGGCACAGGGGATTGCATCTATGGTATCTGCGGGCAACAGGTGTCCCGGCACGTCCCGGACCCCCACGGCAGCGGGCAAAGTGCCGGTGTATTTATATTATTAATCATTAAGATTAAAAAGGGGTTTTTGTTTGAGAGAGTTACGCATTCATGGCAGGGGCGGCCAGGGCTCCGTGACCGCCGCCGAACTCATCGCTTTCGCGGCGTTTGAGGGCGGCGCGTATGCCCAGGCATTCCCGGCCTTCGGCGTGGAGCGGCGGGGCGCCCCGGTGCAGGCGTTCGTCCGCTTCAGTGATGCAAAGATCCGGCTCCGGAGCCAGGTCTACGAGCCCGACTACATCATCGTGCAGGACCCGACCCTGATCGGCGATGTAAACGTCTTTATGGGTATGAAAGCGGGCGGCATCGCCATCATCAACACCGAGAAGCCCGACTTCGATGCCCGGGTCCCTGAAGGTGTGAAGGTCTATACCGTCGATGCGACCACCATCGCGCTCGAAGAACTGGGTATACCCATCACCAATACGACTCTGATGGGCGCTTTCGCTGCAGCCACCGGCGAGATCGGGCTCGAACCGCTGAAACACGCGCTGCAAAACCGCTTCTCCGGGAGCATGGCCGACAAGAATGTCAGGGCGGCAGAGCGCGCATACAACCTGATCGGGGGTGCCGCGTAATGGCGCTGCGGGTCGGCTGCGCCGCGCCTCCCGGGAGAGCGCTTGATAACAAGACCGGCGCCTGGAGGGTCTTCAAACCGGTCTTCGATCCTGAGACGTGCAGCAGGTGCGGCATGTGCGCCATGGTCTGCCCGGAGGGGTGCGTCCGCGAGACCGAGGAGGGCACGTTCGAGCCCGACCTCGACTACTGCAAGGGTTGCGGGATCTGCGAGGACGTCTGCCCGAAGAAATCGATCCGGATGGAGAAGGAGGAGAAGTAATGCTGGAGTTTATGGAAGGGTCGCACGCTGTGGCCGAGATCGTGAAACGCTGCCGCCCGCAGGTGATTGCAGCCTATCCGATCACGCCGCAGACGCACATCGTCGAGGACCTTGCCCAGATGGTGGCGAACTGCGAACTCGACGCCGAATACATCACGGTCGAGAGCGAGTTCTCGGCTCTCTCCGCCTGCCTCGGCGCGAGCGCGGCGGGCTCCCGGGTCTACTCGGCAACGACCTCCCAGGGTCTTGCCCTGATGTTTGAGGTCTGCTTCAACGTGGCGGGGATGCGCCAGCCGATCGTGATGACGATCGCGAACCGCTCGCTCGGTGCGCCGCTCTCGATCTGGAACGACCAGCAGGACTCGATATCCCTGCGCGACTCCGGGTGGCTGCAGTTCTACGCGGAGGATAACCAGGAGGCTGCGGATCTCCACATGATCGCCTATAAAGTCTGTGAAGACCACGACATCCTTCTCCCCGCGTTCGTCTGCTTCGACGGGTTCATCCTCTCGCACACTTACGAACCGGTCGCCCTCCCCACCCAGGAGGAGGTAGACGGCTACCTACCCGCCTTTACGCCCTACCAGCGGCTGGACGCCGAAAACCCGCTGAGCTTCGGGATGTATGCGACGCCCGAGTATTACATGGAGTTCCGCTACGAGATCGACCGGGCGCTGCAGCGCGCAAGACAGTCGTTCATCAAGGCCGGGCGCGAGTTCGGCGAGCAGTTCGGCAGGGATTACTCCGCGCTCGTCGAGGGTTATCGCCTCGAGGACGCCGATACCGCGCTCGTTGCGATGGGCTCCATCTGCGGCACGGCAAAGGATGCCATCGACGAGATGCGTGATGCCGGCCGGAAGGTCGGGCTCTTAAAGATCCGGACCTATCGTCCGTTCCCGGCCCAGGAGATCGCGGATGCCTTAAAGGGTGTCTCGACGGTGGCGGTGCTCGACAAGAACATATCGCTCGGAAACGGCGGGGCGGTCGGCACCGAGGTGAAGTCGGCCCTCTACGGCTCCGGTGCGGCCGTGTATGACTACATCATCGCTCTCGGCGGGCGCGACGTGAGGAAGCGGGATATCGCCGCGGTCGTCGATCTCGCGGAGAAGGGGAAAGGAGATATGTTTTACGGATTACGGACGGAGGTGCTCTGAATGGCCGGAACAGAGCAGGGATGCGAGCTCTTCTCGGCCGGGCACCGGGCGTGCGGAGGGTGCGGGCCTGCGCTTGCGGCCCGGCTCCTCCTCAAGGCGACCGGGAAGAACGTCATCATCGCCGCCTCGACGGGATGCATGGAGGTCTTCTCCACACCCTACCCGGAGACCGCCTGGGGGGTCCCCTGGATCCACTCGCTCTTCGAGAACGTTGCGGCGGTTGCGTCGGGCATCGAGGCGTCGTTAAAGAGGCAGGGACGCAGCGAGAAGGTCGTCTGCGTCGCCGGCGACGGAGCCACGTTCGACATCGGGGTGCTCTGCATCAGCGGCGCCTTCGAGCGGGGCCACGACATCACCTACATCTGCTACGACAACGAGGCCTACATGAACACAGGGATCCAGCGGTCGGGTGCGACGCCCTACGGCGCGAGCACCACGACGAGTCCCGCGGGCAAGTGCTCGGCGGGGAACCTGCTCCCGAAGAAGGACATGCCCGGCATCCTCGCCGCTCACGGTGCGCCCTACGTCGCGACCGCCTCGATCGCCTACCCAAACGACTTCATCAAGAAGGTCGAGCGCGCGATCAACACCCCCGGTCCCTGTTACATCCAGGTGCACACCCCCTGCTGCACGGGGTGGGGCTTTGAGTCCGGCGAGACGCTCGCGATGGCGAAACTCGCCATCGAGACCGGCCTCTGGGTGAACTACGAGATGGTCGACGGCAGGGTGGAGAAGGCAAAGAAGGTGAGGCGCAAACCCGTCGAGGAGTACCTCGCAAAACAGAAGCGCTTCCGCCACCTCTTCAAGCCCGCCCGGCAGGACGATGTGATCGCGCATATCCAGGCGGTAGCCGATGCGAACGCCGAGCGGTTCGGGATCGACATCAAGGCGAAAGAATCGTCAGAATGAAGTACAGCCCGAAGAGCATCATGGCGAGTCCGCTCGCCTGCACCACTTTTTTGTAATGGGGGCCGAGCACGTTCGCCCCCCGTGAGACCGCGATCCCGAGCAATCCGAACCAGATGATATCCGCACCGATGTGCCCGACGTAGAACGCGGCAAACGACGGGTGGAGCGCGAGAAACCCGACGCCGAACGTGAGCCACCAGACCCACCAGTAGGGGCTCCCGAGCGTGCAGGCCACCCCGAAGGCGACCGGCGCCCTCGTCTCTTTGCTCGCGACGACGGCATCGCCCGCGTGGAGGAACTGCCCGATCCCGAGCGCGACGAGGACGCCCGACCCGATGAGGGCGATGAGGTCGATGTACGGGACGTCGCGCACGCCGAAGGCGATGGCCGCGACCATGACCGCCTCCGGGATACCGTGCCCGGCCACCAGCCCCGCAACGAACGGCCCCGGCCGCCGCGGCCCGAGGCCGAGGATCGAGGCGGTCATGGGGCCGGGGGATGCGGCCCCGGAGAGCCCGATCAGGAACGATGCTATGACGACATCGATCACTCGTCGCCCCTCCTTCGCAATACGAAGTAGGGGAGGAGCAGGACGACGGCGACCGAGAGCCAGATGGTGCCGAACGTGGTGAGCAGGATCTCGCGCTCGGGGGCGTAGAAGCGGACCTCCATGGCGTCCGCCCGGTCCCAGGTGATCTCCGTGGTCCCGTTCGGCCCGGAGGAGACGACCCCGCCGGGGCTGACCATGCCGATGAGCGGATTTCTGACGTCGAACCCCCCGGGAAGGGAGACGGTTATGGTGTACGGTTTATCGAAGACCGCAACAAGATGGTTATCCCTCACGGGAACCCGGTAGGTGATCGTGTAGTTCCCCTCTGGGAAGGTGATGATGCCTCTCCTCGTCTCCCGGTACTCGACCGGGCCCGAAGGGCCGAGCACCTCGAGATCCTCGACCTGGAGCGGGACACGCTCTCCCATCAGGCCCGGGCTCCAGAACGCGTACTCGCTCGCCGTGACCTGGACCGAGGCCTCGCAGACGGTGCCGCCGGGGAGCACCCGGAAAGCGGCCTCTTCGGCCGCCGCCGGGGCCGAGATGAGGATCAGTGCAAGGCAGAGAGCAGCGAGTGCAGGTCCGCGTCGATCTCGAGGGGAGGCGCGCATTGTCGTACCACTGTCTCAGGATCTTTTAAGAGATGACCGGTCACCACGCAGACGATCCGCTCATCCTTATCGATCAGCCCCTGTTCGGCAAGTTTCCGTATTCCGGCGACCGAGGCTGCGGAGGCGGGTTCGACCCCGATGCCCTCTTTCCTCGCGAGGTCCCGCTGCATGGCAAGGATCTCCTCGTCGGTCACGGCCGCCGCCGTCCCGCCGGTCGCGCGGACGGCGACGAGCGCTTTCTCCGCGTTCACCGGGGCGCCGATCCTTATCGCGGTCGCAACCGTCTCGGGCGCGGTCTCAGGGACGAGCTCTTCGAGGTTCTGCGCTATCGCCTTCACGAGCGGCTGCGAGCCCGCCGCCTGGATGCCGGTCATCATCGGCAGCCGGTCGATGAACCCGAGGGCCTCGAGTTCCCGGAGACCCTTGTAGACCGCGGAGATGTTGCCGGCATTCCCGACGGGGAGGACCATCCGGTCGGGCACCTCGCCGCCGAGCTGGTCGATCGCCTCAAACCCGATGGTCTTCTGCCCCTCCAGGCGGTAGGGGTTGACCGAGTTCAGGAGGTAAAGCCCCTGGCTGATGCAGAGCTCGTGTACCATCTCGAGCGCCTTATCAAAGTTGCCGCGGATGGATATGACCCGTGCGCCGTGCATCAGCGCCTGCGCAACCTTGCCGAGGGCCACCTTCCCTGCGGGCAGGAGGACGATGCAGGGGAGGTCAGCCTTCGCCGCGTAGGCAGCAAGGCTTGCGGAGGTGTTCCCGGTGCTTGCGCAGGCGACGCTCGTCATACCGAGTTCCCGGGCCATACTGACGCCCACGGTCATGCCACGGTCCTTGAACGAACCGGTCGGGTTCATCCCCTCGTGTTTGGCGTAGAGTTCGGGGAGGCCCAGTTCTTTGCCGATATTCTTCAGGTGGTAGAGCGGGGTGCCTCCTTCCTGGAGGGTGACCGGTTCGCCCCGGACCGGGAGGAGCTCGCGGTAGCGCCAGACCGAGAGGGGGCGTCGGTTCCATTCGTCACGGGAGACGTCGATGCCGTCCAGGTCGTATTCGACGGCCAGCAGGTGTCCGCAACGGTTGCACGTATAGATGATCTGGTCCGGGGTGTAGGTTGCACCACAGTGAACGCAGACGAGACGGTACATGGAAAAATGGTTGATCGCGTGGATACGTATAGATATGGTATCGCGGATCGGGGCTGGACTCTGCCGGCCCGCTCACCTGCGCCGCTCGCACCGGACGCGGCAGATAAGCATGAAGAGCAGCCAGAGGACGGCGGTGCCGACGAGCGCGAGGCTCCTGAGATCCCCGGGCGATACGGTGGTCACGAAGGGTGCGACAAACATTCCGGCGGCCGCCAGGGCGAGCACGACGGCGAAGGCCGCCGGGCGCACCTCGAAATCCCCCCATGTCCGGACGCGGCCTGCCATCCGCCGCCGGGAGAAGGGATAGAGCCAGGCGACGCCGGCCGGCGTACAGGCGTCTTCCATGAGGTGGAGGACGCACCCGGCAAAGAACGCAAGTCCGAAGGCGGGGAGGAGCGCGAGGGACCACCCGAGCCAGGTGAGGATGAGCGCCAGGTAGCCGGAGAGGATCACGGACGTCAGCCCGACACCCGAGAACGAGTGGAGCAGCCCACGGTGCCGGTGCCGGTAGCTCTTCCGGAGGATGAGCGAGAACACAAGGGAGAGCGGGTAGTAGATGAGGTACCTGATGGTGTAGCCGAAGACCGGGAGCACCACGGCAAAGCCGTTTAAGACCTGTCCTCTCTTCCCCTTCATCCCGCCGATCCGGCCGTTGAAGATCGCCGCGTCGACGGCGTCCGCGTCCGGCGCAAGCGAACCGACAAAGACACCGAAGAAGAGGACGGCGATCAGGGCCGGGTCGAGGACGGGGACAGAGGGCGCGATGAGGAGTCCTGCCGTCGTGAGACTGAGGTATACGTGCTGGTCGCCCCGCATGGAATGTCTCTATAGATTAGAGAGCAGCCTGTGATAAAGATCGCTTCTACGGTCTGAAAGTGAAGGGAGGCTTTTTCGGGCAGCATGGACCACGGCCGGGTCGAGGTCGATGAAGAGAAGTTCTTCCCCGGATCCACCCCGGGCAATGATCTCGCCGTCGGGGTCGGCGGCGAGCGATCCCCCGCAGTAGATCCCGCCGGGCCCGCCTGCCGTGTTGACTCCTGCCGTGTAATACTGGTTCTCGAGGGCACGGGCAGGGAGCAGGGTCTCCCAGTGGCGCAACCGGCAGCACGGCCATGCCGCCGGTAAGAGCACGCACTCCGCCCCGGCGAGCGCGTATATGCGAAAGATCTCCGGGAACCGGAGATCGTAGCAGACGGCAAGCCCGAACGTCATCCCGTCAACGGCAAAGGTGGCGATCCGGTCGCCCGGCGTGTAGTTGCGGTCCTCCCCGCCGGGTGAGAAGAGGTGGACTTTTGCGTAGGCGGCGAGGAGTTCGCCGCCTGCACCGAGGACCACAACGGTGTTTTTGGGCCGGTCTCCCTCTCCCGCTTCGACGATCGATCCTATAACCACGATGCCGCTCTCCTGCGCCATTCGCCTGAATGCAGCGGCGAGCGGCCCGTCCAGGGTCTCTCCGGACCCGGGAGAGATCTCCGGCGACCACCCCGTCACAAACTGCTCGGGAAAACAGATGAGCGACGCCCCGGCAGCAGCGGCCTCTTCGGTCATCCGGCCGGCCGCATCGAGCATCCCGCCCCCGCCGCCGGCAACCTGGGCAAGCGCTATCTTCGTCATCGCCGGGATGGAACCCCGTCCTGGTCCCTTGAGGAGAGAACGAGCACGGTGGCGCCGAGGACGACGAGGGCGGCGAGCACAACCATGGCGTAGGAGGCGTAGGGGACGTCGATCGCAAACGTCAGCGCTCCGATGAGGACCCCGCCCGCAATGATGCTCGAGCTGATCAGGACCGCCCCGGGAAACGTGAGATCGGGCGTCATGCAGGGCCTCCGGTGAGTACGGGGAACGCCGCCCTGATCCCGATAAGGATGAACTGGACTGCAATCGCGATGAGGAGCATACCCATCAGCCGGTTGACGGCTCGAAACTCCCGCTGCCCGATCCGCCGGACGATGATGTCGGAGTGCTGCATCATGTAGCAGGTGAGCCCGACGGCCGCGCCGGCGGCGAGCGGCACGATGGCGATTGCGGCGATGCTCATGCTCATCGCCTCGTTCATCAGTACGATCACGGAGGCGATGGCGCCGGGTCCCGTGATCATCGGGATCGCAAGCGGCATGACGGCGATGTCGTCCGCGTCCTGCCCCTCGTACTTCTCGGTCGCGGTCATCTTCGTCCGCGAGGTCTTTGCGTAGACCATGTCCATGCCGATCCCGAAGAGGAGGAGGCCGCCCGCGATGCGGAACGCCTCGATCGAGATGCCGAAGAGCTGCAGGATCCAGCCGCCGGCGACGGTGAAGATCAGCAGGACAACCAGGGCGAACCGGCTCGCATCACGGGCGACCTTGAGTTTTGTTGCCCCGTCCATCGTGCCGGTGAGGGAGACGAAGATCAGGGTGGCCGCGAGCGGGTTCACTACGATGATGAGCGAAGAGAAACTCAGCAGCGCAAAACTCAGGAGGTCTACCATCCGTGATCAGGTATGCGGCAGGTTCGCTATTAGCACTTGTGGTTTGCCGGCAGGGCAACCGATTCGTTTCCAGGGAAACCCGCCACAGGGTAAGAGATTTCCCGCCGCAAGGACCCGACGGGCGAAGAAGATCCCCGCGAGCGCTCCGCTGGCGGTTTGTGGTATGCCCGAGGCGGCTGCCCCGGTCTTGCGTCCAGTCGGGAGCTCCAAAAAAGGAAAGCGGTTTTCCCGCCGGTATTCACTCGTAGAGGACGGGTTCGTCGATCTTCGAGTATTCGACCAGCTCGCCGGGCGCGAAGTGGATGCCGAGTTCGCGGGCGGCGCTCTCCGGAGAGTCGGACGCATGGATCACGTTCCTCCCGATGTCGAGCGCGAAGTCGCCGCGGATGGAGCCCGGCGCCGCCTCTGCGGGGTTTGTGGCGCCGATCATCCTGCGGACGACCGCGACTGCGCCCTTCCCCTCCCAGGCCATCAGGAAGCAGGGGCCGCTCATGATGTAGACCTTCAGGCCAGGAAAGAAAGGTTTCTCCAGGTGCTCCCGGTACTGCTCGACGACCCGCTCTTCGGGGAGGATTTCAAGTTTCGCCCCCGCGATTTTGAGTCCCTTCGCCTCGAACCGGGAGACGATCTCCCCGACGAGTCCACGCTGGACGCCGTCGGGCTTGACCATCACAAAGGTGCGATCCATGCCGGATCACTCTTTACCGCGGGCCTTCCGCCCGGCTGCGGTCCATTCGACGCGGCGCGGCACCCGACCGAGTTTGTAGTTGTTCTGGCACTTGGTGCTGCAGAAGTAGTAGACGGTCCCGTCCCTCTTGACGAACATCTTGCCGGTGCCGGGCTCGAGGGGCTCTCCACAGAAACTGCAGATGTATCTGTCGACCATGGGTTACCGCCTCGAGAGTTTCTTCGCTTCACGTTCGGTCTCGAGCAGCGAGAGGATGTCCCCCTCCCGGATGGGACCCACGGTGTTACGGGTGATGATCCGCCCCTTGTTTGGGCCATCGAGGACCCGGCACTTCACCTGCTGGGCTTCCCCGTGCATGCCGGTCATGCCGATGACCTCGATAACTTCTGCGGGCGTTCCGTCGTTTGCCATGTCTTCTTCCTCACGCTCTCAGTGCGGTTATCTGCTTCGCGATCTCATCGACGAGATCCTTCGCCTTGCCGGGCTTGACGATAGCGGCGGCTGCCGAACCGACCTCAAGGCCGCTCGCAGAACCGATATCGTTCTGCTTCGTGATGTAGACGAAAGGAATCTGCTTCTCTTCACAGAGCGGCGGCAGATGCATCACGATCTCTTCGGGCTCAACGTCTGAACCGATGAGAACCAGCTGGGCGATGTTCCTCTCGATTGCTTTCGTTGCCTCGTTTGCTCCCTTCTTTACCTTACCGGTATCTCTTGCGATCTCAAGGGCTTCAAGGGCCTTATTCTGGATCTCTTCGGGAATCTCGAATTTTACATATGCCTTTGCCATAACTCGCCTCTTTCAGGAACAGGTCTCGCTGCTCCGTCATCATTCATCAGTAGCGTAGCTGATCGAATGCGCTCTATTATGTCAATAGGAGGAGTGATAAAGGTTTGTCATTCGACCCTGCCGCGGCCAAATCTGATTCGGTCGTTTTCGGCCGGGGCGCATGGGTGTGGCCGCGCCATTATGCAGGGATCCGATAGATCCGGACTCCTTCTGCATCGTAGATGAGCTCAAGCGCATCTGCCGGGATCGCTACCCGGTAGCGGTCGCGTTCTTCGGCACCCACGTAAAGGAGCGTGGCGTTGTACGCCCGCGCAAGGTCGACGGTCTGCGACGGCTGCTCGTATATCGCCCGCACATCGGTGCTCCGTTCAGCTATGCGCCCCTCCTCCCCCCGCCACATGTACTCGTGGAACGGCATCCCGACAATGGTCGGGATCCCGGAGAACGACGACACCCGGGAGTAGTAGGTATAGTCTCCCCCTTCCGCCTCGACGACGATATGGTTGCCCGGAAGGCTCCGGAGGAACGCTATCGCCGCCGCATCTCCCGGGTGCGATCCTTCGAGATACGCTGCCCCGTCGAGGGTGTGGCTCCCGTAACCGAAGTCGATGTTGATCGCGAAGGGTGCGGCGAGGAGAGCGGCTGCGGCCAGGGCCGGCAGCACCCTCTCTACCCCGGCAGGCATGCGCCTGCCCATACCGACGTTCCGGAGCCACTCCCCGGCGACGGCAAGGCTTGCCGTTCCCATAAGGAGCCAGGCAGGAAGGTAGAACTTGAAGACCGTGTTCATCCGGAAGTAGGCCTCCCCCATGTTGTCCTTGAGGTAGATGATCTCGGTCGCGAGAATGATCGCGAGCCCGAGGATGGCCAGCGTATCGGCGGCTGAAAACCTGCGGCGTGCAATGAGGTAGACCAGCGGGATGACGGCGATGGCTGCGGCAGGATAGCCGGCGAGCACAAACGGCACCGCGGCGGCGAGGAGGTAGGGCCGCCTCCTGATATCTGGGGCAGAGGAGGCGATGAGGATCGCGAGGAAAAACCCGTGGACCAGCAGGAACTCCACCGGTTCCGAGGGTGCCGGGACGATCCCGATCCCCCCGATGCCGGGGCTGTCGAGCTGCAGGTAGAACGGGAGGTAGGCCGCTATCGCGAGCGGCGGCACGGCGGCAAGCATCATCCAGGACCGCTCGTCATCAAGCGCAAGGTTCCCGTAGCGCCGCCATACGAGGAGGCCGAAGACCAGCGTGACCGGTGCGTAAACAAGCACGTCCCAGGAGTTGATCCCGGGCATGGACCCGAGGGCGAGGGCGGCAAGCCCGCAGAGGAGTGCCCGCCCCCGCATGGTGAGCGTCCCCCACCGCGTGTAGGCAAAGACCAGGAGGAAGAGCAGGAATCCCTGGTTGAAGAGGCTGATGACGTGCGGGTGCACGTCGCCCCAGAGCATCGAGAAGAGGGGATACTCGTTGATGGTATCCGCGATCGTCCGGGTGCTCCCCCAGAGGACGTCGAACCACGAGTCACCGATAGCGATATGGTAGATTGCCGAGGGGTTCGGTATAAAGAGCGCAAGCACCGGGAGCCACCGGTAGCGGTCGAGGAGGAGGTGCCCGAGGGCGTAGAGCGAGACGACGGCAAGGCCGAGCACCGTCGGGAGGACGAGGTTGAACGTGACCGTCGAAGGAACGCCGGAGACAAGCCCGAGCACCCCACTCATCCAGTAGCCGATGTAGTAGTAGACGTCCAGCGTCCCCCCCGCATGCCAGGGATCGAGCGGCGGAACGGTCGGCTGCCGCATGATCGAGGCGATGAACGCGTGGTCCATGAACTTCTCGGCGTAGGAGATGGTCGGGTTGATCCAGCGCACCTCGAGCATGAAGAGGAAGGGGACCAGGAAGGCAAGGTCCCAGGCGAGCGCCGAACGCAGGCGCTCCCTCGTGTAGAACCCCCGCGACCCGGCGAGGACGATCCCGGCGAGAAACGGCAGGAGGGCGAGCCAGACCGGAAGGCCCAGAAGACCACAGTACCAGGAGAGAAGCGTGAAGAGAAGAACCGATGCCGGGTATGCGGCGGCGGCCGCAAGGCTGCCGAGGGTGCGGTCGAGCGCCGGCCAGGTGCCGAGGTGGAGCGCTTTGATGACCGCAAGCCAGGCGAGCACCGGGACGACGAACTCACCCGCCAAACGTCTCCTCCTTCTCGATCTCCCTCGTAAAGACCCTCTTTAAGAGGTCCATCGACCAGTCGCCGAAGTAGTAGATCGACCCGACGCCCCCAACGAGCGTCACCATGTTCTTGATGAGGTGGTCGATGACCGCGATCAGCGTCGCCGTGGCCGCCGGCGTTCCCGCGAGCCCGAAGGTCAGCGCGAGCGCGAGTTCATAGGTCCCAACGCCACCGGGAGTGACCGGCACCGCCTTGACGAGGTTGCCGATGACGATCGCGAGGACGACGACGGCGAACGGGACCGGCTCCTGGAACATCAGGACGACCGCGGCGCAGACCAGCACGTCGACGAGCCATATGAGGAGCGACGAGCCGCTGAGCATGAGGAGGGCCCGGGGGTTGAGGGAGGCCTGTTTCACTTCATCAAGCATCCTCTGGACGGCGACGACAATCCGGTTCGTCGACTTCATCCTGCCCGACCAGAGGAGGACGGCAAAGAAGAGGCCTCCTGCGGCGATGGGGACGACGATGGCCGTGATGAACCAATCGGGAACGGCGAGGACAGCGAGGACGAACGGAAGTGCCACGGCGCCGAGCACCGCGATCATCAGGATGTCAAAGACGCGCTCGACGACGATGGACGAGAACCCCTGAGAGTAGGTGGCATCGTCCTCGTGCTTGAGGATGAGCATCCGCACGAAGTCGCCGAGGCGCGCGGGAACGACGAGGTTCGCCGTCTGGGATATGAAGATGCAGGCGGTCGCAAAGCTGAGGCTTTTTAGGATGCCAAGCCCCTCCAGGATGAACCGGTACCGGAACCCGCGGAGGATCCAGGCAACAATACAGATCCCGACGGCGGCAAAGAGAAAGGGTATCACGGCGTGCTCAAGCGTCAGCAGGAGGTCATCCCATACGCTGTAGAGCATGTAGGCGATGATCCCGACCGCGACCAGGGTGGGGATGACGACCGCGCTAACTTTTTTCCACATGGAGCCGCCACCAGAGGCGCACAACCGCCGATCCCATCTCGGCGACGTCTTTCCTGCGCACGGTCGTCCCCTCTCCCTGCCGCCACCGCACGGGAAATTCCCGTATCCGGTAGCCGTTCTTCTGGGCCCGCACCAGCACCTCGGTGTCCCAGAACCAGTGGTCTGCGGCGACCGACGGGAGCAGGGAGAGAAGACGGTCGCGCCGGAACGCCTTGAACCCGCACTGGTGGTCGTGGAGTCTGCTCCCGAGGATCGTCCGGACAAGCATGTTGTAGCCGCGGCTCGCGATCTCCCGCCCCCCGCTCCGGGTGATAGCGCTCTCCGGGAGGAGGCGGGATCCGGTCGCGACATCGCAGCCGTCCCGGATGGCGCCGATCAGTTCGGTGAGGTGCTGCATATCGGTGGCGAGATCGACGTCGTAGTAGCAGACGATCGATCCTTTTGCCGCGGCAAACGCGCGGTTGAGCGCCCGGCCCCGCCCGAGTCGCTCGTCGGCGTGGAGCAGGCGAACACGGGGATCTTCTGCTTCATACTCCCTGATGAACTCCGTGCTCCCGTCAGTGCTCCCGTCCTCGGCGACGATCAGCTCAAACCCCCCCGGCGCGATCGCCTCAAGCGTCTCAAGCGACCGCGGTATGGCGGTCTTGAGCGCCGCAAGATCGTTATAGACCGGCAGGACGGCGCTCACCTCGACTTCACGCATCGGGGTACCTCGCAAGAACCCGCCTCGCCACTTCCTCTCCGGCGACGACCGAACCGTTCATGCTCCGCTCGGGGTAGTTCGGGGGGCTGAACATCCCGGCGAGGAAGAGCCCGTGCTCCTCGTAGGCGGGCAGGCGGTCCCGGAGCCCGGTCGTGTAGACCGGACCCGCATACGGGTCGACGGCGAGCCGGTGCCAGTGCACCTCTCTTGCGCTGACGGAGAACCGCCTGCAGAAGTCCGCGATCATCGCCTGCTCGAATCCCTCCGGGAGCCGGCCGGTGAAGTAGGACGCAAGGTAGACGATATGCTCGCCGTACCACTCAAGCGGGGCGAAGTTGGTATGCGAGACCACCGCACCGTAGGGGGAGGTATCCTTCATGTTCAGCCAGTAGATGCCGTCGGTCACGTCCCGGTCAAGCGCGAGGGTCATGCAGGCGGCGCCCTGGTAGGGCACCGGGGCGATATCCACCCCGGCGAGGTCAGCGGTCACCTGCGGGGGGAGCGTCGATATGACGCAGTCGTAAGCCTCACCGTTGACGAGCCAACCGTCGCCCTCCCTCCGGATCTCCCTGACCGGGGAGTTCGGCATGATCGAGGCGCCCCGTCCCGCCGCCTCTTCCTCGAGCCGCGTGATGAAGTGCCGGAACCCTCCCCGGAGGTAGCCCAGGCGCTCGCCCCCGGTGCCCCGGTCGGACCGGATCGCGATTCGGGATATGAGCCAGGCTGCGGAGACCTCTTCGCGGCGGTCCCCGAACTTGCTCTTTAAGAGCGGTTCAAAGAACGAGGCGTAGATGCCGGGGCCGAGGTGATCGAGGATGAAGTCCTTTGCGGTGACCCCGTCGAGCGCTGAGACGTCGAGCCGCCGGGAGCGCAGGGTCAGCAGGCCGAGGCGGGCCTTCTCGGTGAATGTGAGGTGGGGGTAGCGCAGGATCTCGGCCGGGGAGGTGAGCGGGTGGATGGTCCCGTCGACGTAGTAGCCGGTTGTGCCCTTGAGCCATACCAGCTGGTCGGCTACCCGTAGTGCATCAAAGAGGTTGAGCAGGCTGGTATCGCCGGAGAAACAATGGTGGTAATACTCCTCGATCCAGTACTCGCCGATCCGGTATGAACCGAGGCAGCCTCCCGGAACCGGCCGTCGCTCGAAGAGATCTACCTGGTGTGTTCCGGCAAGTTCGAGAGCCGAGACCAGACCGCATAACCCTCCCCCAACAATGCAGACCTTCATCGTTTACCACTACGTGTGAAGTTATAAGAACACTTTTGGACTATAAGAGTATACAACGTCTTATACATAAACGTCGATATTATTGATCAGTCAATATGAGGGTGTGAAGCTGAATGAGGGTCTTCTTCATAGGATTCGGTCAGGCGGGGGGCAAAGTCGTCGATATGTTCATCGAGCAGGACAAACGGATGCAGACCCAGAGTTTCAGGGGTATCGCGGTAAACACGGCGCGTACCGACCTGATGGGGCTCAAACATATCGAACTCAAAGACCGGCTCCTGATCGGGCAGACGGTGGTCAAAGGCCACGGTGTCGGGACCGATAACGTGACCGGGGCACGGGTGACCGCCGATGAGATCGATAGCATCATCAACGCCATCGACTCGAGGGGCACGCACGACGTCGATGCCTTCGTCATCGTCGCCGGCCTCGGCGGAGGGACAGGTTCGGGGGGTTCGCCGGTACTCGCCCGGCACTTGAAGCGTATCTACCGTGAACCGGTCTATGCGATCGGTATCCTGCCTGCCCCCGAGGAAGGCCGGCTTTATTCATACAATGCAGCCCGTTCCCTGAGCACCCTGGTGAACGAGGCGGACAATACTTTCATTTTCGATAACAGTGCCTGGAAGAACGAGGGAGAGAGCGTCAAGGACGCCTACACCCGGCTGAATGACGAGATCGTCCGCCGGTTCAGCGTGCTCTTCCGTGCCGGCGAGGTCGGCAAGGCCGGCGTCGGCGAGATGGTCGTGGACTCAAGCGAGGTCATCAACACCCTGCGGGGCGGCGGCATCAGCACCGTCGGGTATGCCATCAGCGAGAAGGTCAGCCCCCGCACGAAGCAGACACAGGGGATCTTTTCCGGCCTGTTGCGGAAGAAGGAGAAGACCGAGGAGGTGCTGACCGGGGAGGACAAGTCGGCGAAGATCATCGCTCTCGTCAGGCGGGCCATGCTCGGGCGCCTCACCCTGCCGTGCGACTACTCGACGGCGGAGCGGGGTCTTGTTCTCCTCGCGGGACCGCCTGACGAGATGGACCGGAAGGGCGTGGAGAAGTCGAAGAGCTGGGTGGAGGAGAACATCGCCGGTGTTGAGGTGCGTGGCGGCGATTACCCCGTGCAGAGCGACTACATCGCTGCGGTGGTGGTTCTTGCGACGATAGGAAACGCCCCCCGGATCACCGAACTTCTTGAGATTGCAAAGGCTACGAAAGAGGACGTCCTTAAATCGAAAGAGAAGCGTACGACCATGTTCGATGACGGCATAGAACCACTGTTTGAGTGAGGAGGCGTTATGAAGGCAAACATCGGCAGATGGATCATTCTCCTGCTGGCATTCTTCTGTGTTGTGCAGGTGGCATCGGCAGACTTTACCGTCAAGACCGAGACGATCAACCCCGAGAGCGGTGCTCTCGAGCCCGGCCAGCAGGTGACCGCGCATTATGTGCTCTCCTACAACATGATCACCCCCGAGGGGGACGACGAGTCGTTTGAGTTCAGCACCGGGCTGCAGAACCCTTCCTGGGATTTCACCGTCTATCGCGACGGGGTTGACATCTACAAAACCACGAAGACCGGGTACTACCCGTCCCTGACGGAGTTTGAGATTGCCTACGGTAAGGGCAAGATCGAGCTGGACGTTCAGCTGCGCGGCACCGTCCCCGCGAGCACGACCGGGAAGGTCGAGGTGATCAAGATCCAGCACATGCGGGACAAAGATGTGAAGGACACCTACTCCAAGGTCCGCGACGTTGTGAACCCTAACCAGGTCGTGAGTTCGCTCTCCGCCCAGCAGCAGAACCTCAAGGACCTGAAGGCTGACATCGACGATAAGGCCGCGAAGGGCGTCGACGTCTCTGCTGCGCAGGCGAAGTACGACGCTGCGAATCAGGCACTCACGAGCGCCGCATCCGTAGGCCCGTCACAGGCAGCGGGGTATATTGACACTGCGACGAAAGCCATGGATGAGGCGAAGTCGCTCCTCGATAAGGCATGGGCCGAGAAGGAGGTTTCGAACACCGCCGCGACGCTGGAGACCCTCGACGGCATGATCACCTACTTTGTCGAGAACCGCTCGATGGGGAGCGACCCGCAGGTCGTCGCCATCATGACCAAGCGGGAGAGCGCCGTCCAGTTCTACTCCCAGGCAAAAGACAACCTGAACGCGAACAACTACCCGCTGGCGCGTTCTAAGGCGACCGACGGCCAGAATAAGGCAAACGAGGCCCTGGCAGATGCAAACGCGCTCCGCGAGAAGATCGGTGAGGGGTTCAGCCTCGGTGGTAACCTCCTCCTCTACGCCGGCATCGGGATCGTCGTCATCCTGGTCGTCGCTGGTATCGTCATCTACAGAAAGAAGAGCGGTTGGGACGAACTCGGGTGACACCCGGGCGGTGAATACCCTCTTTTCACACTCCGGTTTTCGTCTATACTCGCGGGATCTGATTGCAGGAACTTTCTCTCCCGGTGTTAGGAGCCGCACGAAAATGAGTCAATCGTTCCCCTCGCTCCGGGCGATGGGAATGTGCGAAAATCTCCTCGATCTTCTATTCCGAAGCGGGACTTTTTTGGAACAGTTCTGAAATATCGGGGCCTGCCTGGTGTCGGTGCTGGATTCTTCCCGGGGTTCACCGGCGTAGTGCCGGAGCGGGAGATTCCCTCGCCCCGCAGGAGGGTATCCATATGCCTCTCTTCGACTTACTCGAAGGGGATATCCATACGCTTCTCCGGCACTCCCCACCCCGCCCCCCCACTCTCAGGAAGGGAGGCAGTGCTTGCGATGTCCGGGAAAAGCCGTGCATGGGTGTAGCCGGTGGGCAGCCGTATCCGGCTCTTCTCCAGAGTCCCCTTATGCACTGGACCGTGGTGGATATCGCAATTCGGGGGAGGGAACCAGAGAGGGGGCCTGTCCCCTTCCCCGGTGACGACACCCCTCTCCAGTCCCCCGCAGAGGGGATACCCATACACCGCCCTCCAGCACTCCCCACCCCCCCCGCCTGCGCGCTCCGCTCCCCCCACCCGGGGCGGGGGGCAGTGCGTGGGGATATCCAGTGGGCAGCCGTGCCCGGGAGCGCGCTGACGTCTGTTTCCCGAGGAGGAGCAGGGAGAGCAAGCCTGGACTCTGCTCTTCTCCGGCCTGTCCCCGAGCAGTGGACCGTGGTGGATATCGCGATTCGGGGAGGGGACCGGGAGGGAGAATTCCCTCCCCGCAGGGGAATACCCATACTCCTCTCCGGCACTCCCCACCCCGCCCGCGCTTCGCGCTCCTCCCCGCCCCCCCCCGGGGCAGGGGCAGTCATGGCGATAGCCACCACGGTCCAGTGCCAGGGGATAGTGCCACCGGCGGTTTCCCGGTCATCACGGCGGTTTCCCGGAAGGATAGGGCGGGTGAGAACTGGCCCGGGCCCGGTTCTCCCCGGCCCTGCCCCCGTGCGGAGCGAATCGTGGTGGGTATCGCGCCGGGAGGCGGATGCCGGACGTATCCCGGGATACAACCTCCCGGGGAGTGCGAAAACCGATCGGGACAGGCTGGGACACAATTAGAAAAAAGGGCAGTTTTTTATAAGCATCAGGGGAAATTAACCTCTAATTGGGGTTACTTTGCGGAGTTCATGGGGTTGTGCCCCGGCCTGGGGGATCTCATCCCTGATGGTGCCGGTTACCGTGGGCCGACGTACTGGTTCCTTCGTGGGGTGCGAGAGTAACCGGGGAGGACAGAAATCTCCGGGGCCGGCGCCTGGGGGGGGTCAGGCTGTCGTCCCCGCGGGTGCCCTCGAGAAGACCTCGAGGTTTCTGCTCCCCATCTTCCCGTCCCGGAGGAAGTAGTACTCGAGCAGCCTGTTCTTGTTCTCCTCGTACGAGAACCAGTAGTTCAGCCGGAACGTCTCTTTCGTGTAGCCTTCAAGGATCGGGTAGGTGTCGGCGTCGTGGGTGATCACGAGGTCGAAGTCGCCCCCGTATATCGTCGGCTCGCTCACCTTCTGGCTGTAGTAACTGAGTTTCGAACCCCGGTCCCCCCGGTAGTACCAGGGCAGCGGCCAGTAGGTGTCGGTCGCGACCGCCACGCGGTCTGCAGCATCTATCTTTGCGAAGACCTCCCGCAGGTCTTCGGAGTTCTGCACCTGGACGATAGGTTCGTTGATGTCTGCAGGGGTGAACGCCACATGGAGCGTCATGACGATCAGGAAGATGCTTGCCACGGCGGCGATGGTTGCCTTCTTCGTGGTCATCGCATAGACTGCGACGAAGATCATGGGCAGGAGCTGGTGGAGGATCAGCCACGGCACCTTCTCGCCGATGTAGGCGTAGGCCGCAAGCGAGACGAGCATCCAGAATATGGCAAACCGCGCAAACTCTTCCTGCCGGTCGACCGGCCGGCATCCCTCGCCGCGTGCGAGGAGCCCGCGGAGGCGGTCCTTCCAGCCCCGTGCCTTCAGGACCTCCTCTGCCGCCGTCTCACGTTCTCCGGGACGGGCTGCAACACTCCCCGGATTCTCCCCTTCTTCCCCGGGGAGCCTCTCCTCAACCGCCGGAAACTCTCCGGGATCCAGGGGCCGGGCCGAAACTCCGGGGTTCTCCTCCCCTGTGTTCCCCGTGTTGCCTGCGGGTATAGGTGCGGTCCCCGGTATATCGTGTTGCGCCCTCTTCTCCTTCCAGCGGGAGACGGCGCCGCGGAGGTCGAGGAACTGCAGGACCCCGACGCCGGCGAGGATCAGGATCGGCACCTCGTAGAGGAGGAAGAGCAGGATGTAGAAGTACGGCGGCCCCCCGAGGCGCTGCATCTGGTGCATCGAAGCCCAGTGCTCGATGGCCTTGAGCCACCATGTCGTGATCAGATCCGGGTGGGCGCCAAACGACGAGTAGAAGGCCGCGATGACCCCGAACGCGACGAGACCGCCGAGTACAGCGTCCCGGATCCAGCGGGCCGGCAGTTGCACCTTCCGCGTCCAGACCAGGTAGAGGAGGTACACCCCGAAGGTCAGGATGATGATCGGCATATTCTCCTTCGCGGACATCCCGAGACCGATTGCCGCCCCGGCGATGAGCGCATACCGTAGCCCGTGCCGCTCAAAGTAGTAGAGGAGGGCTACAAGGAGCACCATCGAAAAGACGGCAATGTAGATGTCGTTTCTGAGGAACCGCGAGAAGTAGACCATATTCGGCGACACCGCAAGGAAGAGCGCCGCTATCAGGGCCTGCTTCTTATCGAGGTAGCCGAGTTTGTAGATCGGGTAGACCAGTGCGGCAAGCACGGTGCCGAAGAGCGCCGGGATGAGCCGGCCCACAAGATCGGAGTCTCCGAGGAGCGAGAAGATCCCGGCCGTCGTGTAGTAGAGGAACGGCCCATGGTACATGGGGTCATAAGTATAGGTCCCCTCGGTCAGGAGCCGATACGAGAACCACGCGTGGATAGCCTCGTCGTGGTGAAAAAGTTTGAGGTCGAGGGCGTAAAAACGAAGAGCAATTGTGACCAGAAGTATGAGGAGGAATAGCCCCTCGAACGAGAGGCGTTCACGGACCCGTGTCGTGAGCACGGCGGCCTTCACGCCGCTCTCACCTCAACTCTCCAGCACAATCTCAATGCCGATGTCTTTTGGGACCTGGATGCGCATCAGCTGGCGCAGTGCGCGCTCATCAGCGTCGATGTCGATGAGCCTCTTGTGCACCCGCATCTGCCAGCGATCCCAGGTTGCGGTACCTTCGCCGTCAGGGCTCTTCCTGGTGGGCACCACGAGTTTCTTCGTGGGCAGCGGGATCGGACCTGCCAGATTGACGCCGGTTCGCTCTGCTATCTCTTTGATCCTGTCACAGACCATCTCAAGTTTTTCGAAATCAGTTCCGGAAAGACGTATTCTGGCCTTCTGCATAATTGCCACCAAAAAATTATGGGTACCTTCTTATCTCATCTGTTTCGGCGTGATGTTGATACACATGCCCGCCGCGATCGTGGAACCCATATCACGGACGGCAAACCGCCCAAGCTGCGGGATCTCCTTGACCTTCTCGATGACCAGAGGCCTGGTAGGCTTGATCTTGACGATCGCGGCATCGCCGGTCTTGAGGAACGTGGGGTTCTCCTCCTTGACCTGGCCGGTGCGGGGGTCGAGTTTCTTCTGGAGCTCGACGAAGGTGCACGCGATCTGGGCGGTGTGGCAGTGGAAGACCGGGGTGTAGCCGACGGTCAGGGCGCTGGGGTGGTGGAGCACGACGATCTGCGCGATGAACTCGTCTGCAACGGTCGGCGGCACGTCGGCAGGACCGCAGACGTCACCGCGGCGGATGTCCCCCTTGCCGATACCACGGACGTTGAACCCGACGTTGTCGCCCGGGAGCGCCTGCGGAATCTCCTCGTGGTGCATCTCGATGGACTTGATCTCACCCTCTTTGTTTGCGGGCATGAAGCTGACCTTCATCCCCTTCTTCATGATGCCGGTCTCGACACGGCCGACGGGCACGGTCCCGATACCGGAGATGGAGTAGACGTCCTGGATGGGAAGACGCATGGGAAGGTTCGTGGGCTTCTCGGGTTCGACGAGCGCGTTGAGCGCCTCAAGGACGGTCGGGCCCTTGTACCAGGGGGTGTTTTCGCTGCGCTTGCCGATGTTGTCGCCGACGAAGGAGCTCATCGGGATGAAGCTGATGGCGTCGGGCTTGTAGCCGACCATCTTGATCAGCTGAGAGAGCTGGTCCTTGACCTCGTTGTAGCGCTTCTCGTCGTACTTGACGACGTCCATCTTGTTGATGCCGATGATCAGCTGGTTGATGCCAAGCGTACGGGACAGGAAGACGTGCTCCTTGGTCTGCTCCATCACGCCGTCGGGTGCGGCGACGATCAGGAGTGCGGCGTCTGCCTGGGATGCGCCCGTGATCATGTTCTTGACGAAGTCACGGTGGCCGGGGCAGTCCACAACGGTAAAGTAGTACTTGTCGGTGTCGAACCGCTTGTGGGCGATATCAATGGTGATACCACGCTCACGCTCTTCCTTGAGGCTGTCCATAACCCAGGCGAACTCGAACGAGCCCTTGCCCTTGGATTCGGCCTCCTTCCTGTACGACTCGATGATGTGGGGCGGCACGGCTCCGGTCTCAAAGAGCAACCGACCGACGGTGGTAGACTTCCCGTGGTCGATGTGTCCGATTACTGCTAAATTCATGTGGGGCTTGTCAACTGCCATAGATTGTATCCTCCACTCAAATAGGCCTGTCAGCTCGAACAGCCTGCTTATGCGAGTAACTTATACGTATGACGTTCTCTATATAAAGCATTTCTATCCACGTCAAAAGCGTGCATTCCCGGGAAACCCCCGGGAATCGACAGAATCTTATTCTCCGGAAATCCACGTTCTTCGTATCATGAAGACACTTGAGTTTCACCGCGACGACGCGAAGGGCCGGGTGACGGTTGTGTGCGCAGATCGTGAGGTGTCGGTCTACTCTCATTGTGGTTACTGCCGGCACTGTGCGGGTGTCAGGGTGGGGAGGCGGACGATTCCGACACCGCAACGCCAGGCTCTTTCCGGTGTCCGCCAGGGCGCAAACCCGGATGAGAACCTGCTCAACGCCGCCGTCATGTTCAACACCCTCGTCCGGGACGGCAGTGCGGTCGAGTGCGAGGACGACGCGGGCGAAGGGTTCAGTTCGATGTACCGGCACTGAATACCGGTCCTTTTTTTCCCGGCGGGTGCCCACCTGCCCCAGCAGGACGGTCTCGCATCGCTCTCTTCCCGCGCGGGGCCTGGGGCGCGGTCCGGCAGTGGGTCTGAGCGTTCGGTCTGCAGATGTCGTCTCTTCTGATGGCAGGGTCCCTGCTTCTCTCCTGCACGGGGGAAGTGCCGCCCGTATCATTTAACAGAGAACCGGGGTTTTCGGGGTGCAAGCAAGCCCCCGGCTTGAGCCCGGGGAGAGTGTCAATGGATTCCCTGCGGTCCGTCACCCGGACCCCATGAAAAAAAGGTTGGTGTTCCGCTCAAACCAGATCGAACGCGCGTCCGGTCATCTCGTACGGCCGGACGGTGACGTCGTCCGCCGTCCGGAACGTGGCGTTCCCGACGACCTTGACCTCGTACGTCCCGATCGGCATATGCCGGAACGTATGCGGCGTCACCTCGCCGGTGTTCTTGTTGTAGAGATAGATCTGTGCGCCGGCGGGCTCACTCGTCACGTTCAGGCTGCCGTAGGGGTAGGCCTCGAGGCGGAACGTGAGGTGTTTATCGATATCGGCGTTCCGGTCGTCGGTGAGCAGGATCCTCTCTTCAGCGGGCAGGTACCCGGGGCGGGTGACGGTGACGACGTGCGGCCCGTCCGAGACGTTCCTGATGAGGTAGGGGGTGCAGAAACCGGTCCTGAAACCGTCGATCAGGATCTCGGCGCCCGCCGGGCTCGACTCCACGAGCAGGCCGCAGAAGGAGTATTCACGCGGCGCGATCCCGACCGTTTCCCCTGCCTCGGTCACGGTGATCCGGTGAGAGAGGTAGCGATCGCCGTCATTGACC
The DNA here is from genome assembly GCF_913757945.1 of Methanoculleus sp. 10. Classification (NCBI taxonomy): domain Archaea; kingdom Methanobacteriati; phylum Methanobacteriota; class Methanomicrobia; order Methanomicrobiales; family Methanomicrobiaceae; genus Methanoculleus; species Methanoculleus sp. 10. The sequence continues at coordinate 202,166 of NZ_CAJYDP010000007.1, forward strand.
GTGATGAACGAGTTCCCTCCGGCCACCTCGATCGTCCGGGGCAGCCGGAAGACCGGCCCCCTGCCGTTCAAGGTGCACCCCTGACCCTTGTAGGGATCGGATACGAGCGATACCTTCCGGACGATGGCCCGGTCCTGCGCGTCGATCAGGACGGGAGTGATGCAGTCCCTCTCCACCCAGACCGTCTTCGTCGGGGTATTGAACGATTGGCCTTCCTTGACCACCTGCACCGTATGGCTCCCTTCCCGGATGCCGAGGACAACACGGGGTGTCGTGAACGTCATCCTCTTCCCGTCGATAGAGACGGAGGCCCCCGGCGGCCGGGACATGACGTACACGCCGCCGGTTCGATCCAGTCCCGGCTCCCGCCGGGGTTCGTCGAACTTCAGGCGGTTGAGGCCCGGGAAGCCGTCGTGGTTGAGGTCCGCGAATATTGTTGTATTGTCCGGGACCGTGATCCCGGTCTCATACGGCAGGAACTGTTCTAGTTCCAGCCGGAGGGTGTGGTTCCCGGGCTCGAGGGGGCTGATCGTCGCCGGCGTCACCTTGCCGAGGTATACGCCGTCGAGGAATACCCGCGCGCCGGCCGGGTTCGAGCCGACGGTGAGGCTCGCCGGCAGGGGCGTGGCCACCCCGTAGGTCCCGAACATCTTCGCGGATACGGTCGCCGTCTCGTTTGTAAGGTCGAGGGTGGTGCCGACCTGCCGCCAGGTCGATCCGTTGGCATCGTAGCGGTACCACGTCGCGTTTCGGGCCGCCCCGAGGTTCGCCGCCGTCAGGGAGAACGGGACCTGCGCCGCCGCATCCTCGGGGGCGATCCGGTATACCCGCTCCATCGCCGTCCCCGGGGGTGGGAGGAGGTCCCGCACCGCGTGGACCGTCACCGTCGTCACCGCGGCACCCGTGCCGTTCGTCACCCGGCATCCGGCCGGGAACGCGAGGACCAGGTTCCCGTCCCCGGTGACGTAGCGGAGTTCCTCTGCCGGCACGAGGGCAAACGACCCGATCTCCTCCTCGGGGGCCAGCTGGCCTCCTGAGGATATCTCGATGCCGGGGGATGCACCCTCCGCTTCATACCGGACGATCAGGATGGCGTTCCGGTTCTGGAGATGGTCGCCGGCGGCGCCGACCGGGTAACTCTGCACCTCTACGGTGTTTCCTGCTTCCTGGATGAAGGGGAGGACGTCAAGGGCCGCGGCCCAGATCCCGGCCGGCCCTTCCTTGAGGGGGTTAAGCCAGTCCCAGGCGTTCATCGTCACCCGGCTGCCGGTGCCGCCCTGGTCGGGTGCCGCCGTGCTCACGACATAGAGCCGGGCCGCGGACGCCCGGTCGCGATCCACGGTTCCGTCGAACTTCACCGCGGTGGCGGCATCCTCAGCGGTCGTCCCTTCCCAGAGGTCCGCGAGGACGTCGTCGCAGCCTTCTGCTATCCAGTAGTCGGTCCGGGGCTGCGTGGGGTCGCTGGCGACGAGCACCAGGAGCGCGCCGGGCACCCGGCAGGTCGCGTCCTCCGTCGTCCGCACCGTCAGGGTGTGGTCGCCGGCGGCGAGCATCTCCGGCGGGATCGGGAGAGTGAACGTTCCCGCCAGCGGGGACGACGGTTCGGTTCCCTGCCGGTCCCAGGCTACGGTTGCGGGTTCGACCGGCTTTCCATCAAATTTGAACGCCGGCCTGACCTCGGTCCCGGTGCCGGTCTCTGTCTCTTTCGCATCGCTCACGTAGACGTACAACAGACCCCGGTC